>JACNKJ010000394.1 GCA_014382085.1 bacterium | reverse complement strand
GCTATGTGGGCGAGGACGTGGAGAACATCCTCGTGCGTCTGCTGCAGGCGGCCGATTACAATGTGGCCTCGGCAGAACGCGGCATCGTCTACATCGACGAGATCGACAAGATCAGCCGCAAGAGCGACAACCCGTCCATCACCCGTGATGTGTCGGGCGAAGGCGTGCAGCAGGCCCTGCTGAAAATCCTCGAGGGCACGGTTGCCAATGTACCGCCCCAGGGCGGGCGCAAGCATCCGCAGCAGAAGTACATCGAGGTGAACACGAAGAACATCCTGTTCATCGTGGGCGGGGCCTTCGACGGTCTGCACGACATCGTCTCGCAGCGCATCGGGAATAAAACCCTCGGTTTCGGAGCGGAAATCCTGAGCAAGAAGCAGAAGAGCCAGGATGATATTCTTTTGAAAACTGAGCCCCAGGATCTGCTAAAATTCGGACTCATCCCCGAGTTGGTGGGACGCCTGCCGATCGTGGCTGCCCTGCACGGACTTTCAGAGTCGGCGCTGGTGGAGATCCTGGTGAAACCGAAGAACGCTCTGGTGAAGCAGTACCGGAAGCTCTTCGACATGGAGAACATCAAGCTCGAGTTTGACCCGGGCGCCATTCGGGCCGTGGCCAGGAGAGCCACGGAGCGCAATACCGGTGCCAGGGGCCTGCGTTCCATCATGGAAGAGGTCATGACCGACCTCATGTATGAGATGCCGTCCAAGAGCGGTATTCAGCGCATCGTAATGACCGAGGAGAGCATCACAAGTGGGGGCGAGCCCAAACTCTTCTTGAGCGACGACGAAGGCGCGCGCCAGGCCTGAGCGAGAAGCCTTTCGCCGGGCGGCCTCGCGCCGTCCGGCAATTCTATTTGAGGAGAACACGGTGGAGATCAAGTATCAGGACAAGGTATTCCATCTGGAAGACCCCTTACCCCTGCTTCCCCTGCGGGACGTGGTGGTCTTCCCCTCCATGATCCATCCCCTGTTGGTGGGCCGCCCGAGTTCCGTGGCGGCGGTGGAGGAGTCCATGCTGCATGACCGCGTATTGATCGTGGCTACGCAGAAGGACAAGGATATCGACGAGCCCACGGGCCAGGACATTCATCGCACGGGAACCCTCGTGCAGATTACTCAACTGCTGCGTCTACCCGACGGCACCATGAAAATATTGGTGGAGGGTTTGAGTCGTGTGAGCGTGCTCGAGTACGTGAGCGGGGATGAATACTTCCGCGTGCGTTTCGATCTGCTCACCGATGACAATAGCGTCGACGAGGCCGAAGCCGAAGCGCTCATGCGTACCCTTCAGGAGAAGTTCCGCGAGTATGTGGGCCTGAATAAGCGCGTGCCCGACGGTGTGCTCATGAGCCTGGACAACGTGGATGATCCGCTGCTGCTGGCCGATACCATCGCCACGCACATCCCCGAGAAGATCGAGCTGAAGCAGGCGCTTCTGGAAGAGCCTTCGCCGCTGGCGCGCATGCGCATTTTGCTGCGCGTGATCACCGAGGAAATGGAGATCCTGGCGCTGGAGCGGCAGATCGAAACCGAGGTGAAGAGCCAGGTGCAGCGCAACCAGCGCGAGTTCTATTTGAACGAGCAGCTGAAGGCCATCCGCCGCGAGCTGGGTCATGAAGACGACGAAGCCAGCGAATTGGATGAGATCGCCGGCAACATCGAAAATGCCAAGATGAGCAAGGATGGCGAAGAGGCGGCCATGCGCGAATTGGATCGCCTGGCCAAGATGCCGCCCATGAGTCCCGAGGCTTCGGTCATTCGCACTTATCTCGAAACCCTTCTCGCCCTGCCCTGGCGCAAACGCAGTCGCGACCGCCTGGACATTGTTAAGGTGGCGGAGAAACTCGACGACGATCATCACGGCCTCAAGAAGGTCAAGGAACGCATCCTCGAGTTCCTTTCGGTGCTGAAGCTCACGCGCAAGGGCAAGAAGACCGGCAAGATGAAGGGACCGATTCTTTGCTTCGTGGGGCCTCCGGGAGTGGGTAAAACCAGTCTTGGGCGTTCAATCGCCGACAGCATGGGCCGCAAGTTCCAGCGCATCAGTTTGGGTGGCGTGCGTGACGAGGCGGAAATTCGCGGACATCGTCGCACCTATATCGGTTCCATGCCGGGACGCATCGTGCAGTCGCTGAAGAAGGCGGGCACGCGCAATCCGGTGATCCTGCTGGACGAGGTGGACAAGCTGGGCATGGACTTCCGTGGCGATCCCACGAGCGCGCTTTTGGAAGTGCTGGATCCCGAACAGAACCACACCTTCAGCGATCACTATCTGGAAGTGGCCTTCGACCTGAGTGAAGTTTTCTTCATCACCACGGCCAACAATCTGCATGAGATTCCCGGGCCGCTGCGTGATCGTTTGGAGATCATTCGTATTCCGGGTTATCTGCAGGACGAGAAGCGCGCCATCGCGCGGGGCTTCCTCATTCCCAAGCAGATCAAGGCGCATGGTCTGACGGACGATCAGCTTACGATCTCCGACGCCGTGCTCGATCGCATTATCAGCGAGTACACCCGTGAGTCGGGTGTGCGAAATCTGGAGCGCGAACTGGCGGCCCTTTGTCGTAAGACGGCGCGTCAGGTGGTGGAAAAGGGCGTGACCGGCGTCGAGGTGAATTCCGAGATGCTCGAAGAATGGCTTGGACCGCCGCGCTTCATCAACGCCATGAAGGACAAGGCCGACGAGGTGGGCATCGCCACGGGTCTGGCATGGACCAGCGTGGGCGGCGAGACTCTGAGCATCGAAGTGCAGTTGATTCCGGGCAAGGGCGAGTTCATCCTCACCGGGCAGTTGGGTGATGTGATGAAGGAAAGCGCCAAGGCCGCGCAGACCATCGTGCGCAGTCGCGCCGAGCAGTGGAACATTGATAAGGACCTCTTCACGTCTCAGGACGTGCATATTCACGTGCCCGAGGGCGCGGTGCCCAAGGATGGCCCCAGTGCGGGCGTGGCGTTGACCACGGCGCTGGTGAGCGCGATTACGGGCATTCCGGTGCGCCACGATGTGGCCATGACCGGCGAGATCACTCTGCGAGGCAAGGTCCTGGCCGTGGGTGGCCTGCCCGAAAAGACCGTGGCGGCCCAGCGTCTGGGCATGAAGACCATTTTGCTGCCCAAGCAGAACGAAAAGGATCTTCCCGATCTTCCCGACTCCGTGAAGGAGCAGCTGAATCTAGTATTCGTGGAGAGCATCGAAGAGGTGCTCAGTGCCGCTCTGGCCGAGATGCCTGGAACGAAGTTGGACAAGACCAAGAAACCTGCGCCTTCGCGTCCTTCCGGTCGCAGCGGAGCGGCGCCTCCGCCGAGCTGATGAGCTGGAAACGCCTGGAATTCGTCACAAGCTCGAAATCCCTGGATGGCTGTCCTCAGGCGAATTTGCCTGAGGTAGCCTTCGCCGGGCGCAGCAACGTGGGCAAGTCTTCCCTGCTGAACACCATCGCCGGTCGCAAAGCCTTGGCCAAGGTCAGCGGCAAGCCCGGCAAAACCCGTCTTCTCAATTTCTTCGACCTGGACGGCCGTGGCCATCTGGTGGATCTGCCCGGCTACGGCTTCGCCGCGGTGAGTAAATCCATCAAGGCCGAGTGGGGGCGTTTCATGTCGGAGTACCTCAAGAATCGGCCCCAACTTATCGGGCTGGTTCAGTTGCTGGACTGCCGCCATGAGCCCAGCCAACAGGACAAGCAGATGGTCGCCTGGCTGGTGGCCAACGAGCTGCCCTTTTTCCTGGCCCTGACCAAGTCCGACAAGATTTCTCGGGGAAAACGGCAGAAGCACCAGAGCATGATACTGAAGTCGCTGAATCTGCAAACCCAAGTGCCCCTTCAGTTTTTCTCCTCGGAGACCGGCGAGGGCAAGGCCGAGTTGAGGGCCTGGGTGGACGGGGCCCTGGAGGCCGGTCGAGTACAGATGCTTCGTTGACAGGGGGCTCCGGCCCTTCTAGATTGGGTCGGCTTTCCCATCCTTCCGAAAGGTAATCCCGATGAGTGAGAAGCGCGGACGGGCCACCGTCGTCCTGGGTGGACAATGGGGCGACGAGGGCAAGGGTAAGATTGTGGACTTCCTGGCGGAGTCGCACGACGTGGTCGTGCGCTTTCAGGGAGGCGCCAATGCGGGGCACACCATTCGCACGGAGGGGCAGGAGTACATTTTCCACCTGATCCCCTCGGGCATTCTCATGGAGGGCAAGGACTGCATTCTCGGCGGAGGCTTGGTGGTTGATCCGCTGGAGCTGGCCGAGGAGCTGGCCGGCCTTCGCGCCCGCGGCGTGGCCGTGGAGGGGCGTGTCTTCCTGAGCAGTTCGGCGCATATGCTGCTGCCCTATCACAAGGTGTTGGACCGGCTGGAAGAGGAATCGAAAAAGGGCAAGAGCATCGGCACTACGGGGCGCGGTATCGGTCCGGCCTACAAGGACAAGGCTTCGCGCACGGGTCTGCGGGCCGAGATGTACGCGAAAGAGGATGAACGCCTCGAGCGCATTCTCATGGAGCGCGTGATTGAGATCAATCGGCACATCGCCGCGCTCTACGATGCGGAGGCGCTGAGTCCCAAGGAAACCGTGGATAAGATCATGGCGGTGAAGCCGGTGATCAAACCCATGTTGGTGGATTCGCATCGTTACCTGCAGGACGCCATGCGCGCGGGCAAGGATATTCTGCTCGAGGGCGCCCAGGGAACCATGCTGGATTTGGACCACGGAACTTATCCCTTCGTGACCAGCAGCAACCCGTCTATAGGCGGAGCGATTGTGGGAAGCGGCGTGGCGCCGAAACATCTGAAAGATGTGATCGGCATTTTCAAGGCCTACTGCACGCGTGTGGGCAACGGGCCCTTCCCCTCGGAGCTGCATGGTGAAGAAGGCGAATCGCTGAGGCAGGAGGGCGCCGAGTTCGGGGCGACCACCGGCCGTCCGCGGCGCTGCGGATGGTTTGACCTGGTGGCCGCGCGCTACTCGGCCGAAGTGAACGGACTGACGCAACTGGTGATCACGAAGTTCGACATTCTCTGCGGCATGAAGAAGGTGCAGGTTTGCACGGGCTATCGCATTGGTGATGAGATTTACGAGCACTACCCGCGGGACCTGTCGGTGCTTGAGCAGGCCGAGCCAGTGCTGCGCGAGTTCGAGGGCTGGGACGAGAAGCTTGGCGACGCGCGCAATTGGGACGAGATTCCTGAGGCCGCCAAGGTTTACCTGAAGTACCTGTCCGATGAGTTGGAGACGCCCATTTTGTACGTGAGCGTGGGCCCGGATCGGAAACAGATTATTCCCGCCGGCGAGTTTTAGCTCGAAAGTGGGGTGGGGGCTTGCGCGATGGGCGCGCTCTCGACAGATTCTAGGCTCGGTCGCCGGGGATGGTGGTTGAGTTCTGCTGAGAGGTTGGACGCTCTCGGCAAATTCTGGGCCTAGTTGCTGGAGACAGCTACTTCGCCGACAGCTGAGAGGTTGAAAGACCTTCGGCAAATTCTGGGCCTGGTCGCTGGGGACAGCCACTTCGCCGACTGCTGAGAGGTCGAAAGGCCTTCGGCAAAATCCAGGCCTGCACAGCCGGGGCCGAAACTCAGGCGATTTGACCCGCTAGCTCAGTTGGTAGAGCATCTGACTTTTAATCAGGTGGTCGTAGGTTCAAGTCCTACGCGGGTCACCTTGTAAAAGCCCTCACTGCAATGAGTTAGCAGTGAGGGCTCTTTGTTTTCCAGTGTCGAATTTCTAGGGTGTTTCCATTTTGTTTCCACTATCTTTCTCTTCCCCGAAAACAGTCTTGTCGAGAAGCTCTGTCTCCTTCTGGTTGGTCTCCGGCATGAGATGCCCATAACGATCCATGGTCACCATGATGCTCGAGTGTCCCAATTGGCTCTGGATGTATTTAGGACTCGCTCCCTGGGCGAGGAGCATGCTGCAGAACGTGTGTCGTAGATCGTGAATTCTCACGGACTCTCGTATTCCTGCGGCTCGAAGTAATCGCGTCCAGATATCCTTGGAAAGATTCGTCGGGTCCTGCGGCTTGCCATCACCACGATCAAACAAAAGGGTCGAGGAAGATGGATTGCCTCTTTTCACGCGGTGCTCTTTGAGGGTCTTGATCACCGATGGTGTCATGTTCACTGAGCGACGTGATAGCCTGGTCTTCGGTTTCTGGAAGCGATTCGAAGTATAGGATCTCCGGATCACGATTGTCTTCTCAGCGAAGTTGATCGACTTCCAATCGAGTCCCAACATCTCACCCCGCCGCATTCCAGTCATGACGAGCACATAGATCATGACGTAGAGATCCCAATCCTTCTCCTTAGCTGCAGCTAGAACCTTCTGGATCTCCTTCGGTTTGAGAATCTCCATTTCTCGGTGTTCGAGGGGCAGCTTCTTTACAAGGCGAGCTGCATTGACCGTGATGAATCCATCCATCAGAGCACCCTGGAGAATGCTTCCGAGCAAGATGAGTGTCGCGTTCACGGTCCGGTTGCTGAGCTTCGAGTACTTCTTCATCATCTTGGTCTTGAAGTTCATCACGGCGGGTCTGTCGATTGTCGCAAGCTTTCTGTCA
>JACNKJ010000178.1 GCA_014382085.1 bacterium | reverse complement strand
GCCGTCGGGTCTATGTCAAGCGTGAGGATATTCCCAGGGTCATGGGTGGATACGGCATTGCCGTCCTCTCAACCAGCCGGGGTATTCTCACCGGAACCGAAGCCCGTAAAGAGGGCGTTGGCGGAGAATTCCTCTGCCAAATCTGGTAGGGGGGGAGGAGAGAAATGTCTCGTATTGGACTGAATCCGATCCCGATCCCATCAGGTGTGACCGTGGATATCGGCGAGGGCTCCCTAGTTTCCGTCAAAGGCCCCAAGGGCGAGTTGAGCCGCAAGGTCAACCCGGAATTGGAGCTCAAGATCGAGGATGGCGAATTCAAGGTCGCCCGTCCCACGGAAAGCAAGTATCACAAGGCCCAGCACGGACTCACCCGCACGCTCATCGCCAATATGGTGGCCGGCGTCTCGGATGGCTTCATGAAGGAACTCGTGATCGAGGGCGTCGGCTATCGCGCCGAACTCAAGGGCAAGAACCTGGAAATGGCTCTCGGCTTCTCGCATCCTGTGGTGATCGAGCCCTTCGAAGGCATCAGCTTCGAAGTGGCTTCTCCCACCGAGATCAAAGTTCTCGGTACGGACAAAGAGAAGGTGGGCCAGATGGCCGCCAACATCCGTGGCTGGCGTCCACCCGAGCCTTACAAGGGCAAGGGCGTCCGTTACAAGGGCGAGCACATCATCCGTAAAGCCGGTAAGGCTTCTGCGAAGGAGGGAGCGTAAACCATGGCTATCAAGCCCTTTGACCGCAAAGGTCAGCGCATCAAGCGCCATCGTAGGATCCGTAAGCACATCGGTGGCAGCGCCGAGCGTCCGCGCCTCGCTGTCTATCGGAGCCTGACCAACATCTACGCGCAGGTGATCGACGATCGGTCCCGCGTAACCATGGCTAGCGCGAACAGCCTCAAACTTACCGTTGAACCGGGCAAGGGTGAAACGCGCAAGGTGGCCCAGGCCCGTGCAGTGGGCAAGGCCATCGCTGAGGCGGCTATCGCCAAGGGAATCAAGGAAGTGGCTTTCGACCGAGGCGGATTCCTCTATCACGGCCGGGTGAAAGCTCTGGCCGAGGCTGCCCGCGAAGCGGGACTGGAATTCTAGGTACCTAAGGGGGACCGAACGTGTTCAGAGATAATGACAGGGGAGGGCAGCGTGGAGGCGGACCCGGCGGCGGACCCGGCGGAGGCCGTGGTGGCGGGCCCGGTGGAGGCCGTGGAGGCGGACCCGGTGGCGGTCGTGGAGGCCGCGGAGGCCGTGATCGCCGTCGCGAGCAGGAAGAAGAACGCTCGAACCTGATCGAAAACGTTGTTGCCATCAATCGCGTGTCCAAGACCGTGAAGGGCGGCAAGAACTTCAGCTTCACCGCTCTTGTCGCCGTGGGCGACGGAAACGGCAAGGTGGGAACGGGCCTGGGTAAGGCTCGCGAAATCGCCGACGCCATCCGCAAGGGCACCGAAGCCGCCCGGCGCAGCATGGTGGACATCTCTCGCTTCCAGAATCGGACCATCGCCTATCAGGTGACGGGACGCTGGGGCGCGGGCAAGGTCTTGATGAAGCCAGCATCTCCCGGTACCGGCGTGATCGCCGGCGGGCCGGTACGTGCGGTCCTCGAGGCTGCGGGTATTTCCGACATCTTGACCAAGTCTCTGGGGACCAACAACCCCCACAACATGGTCCGTGCGACCATGGAGGGACTGACCCGGATTAAGACCTCCAGCCAGGTGGCCAAGCGCCGCGGCCTGTCCATCCGCAAGATGTACGGCTTG
Organism: bacterium; assembly: GCA_014382085.1. GTDB lineage: Bacteria > Krumholzibacteriota > Krumholzibacteriia > JACNKJ01 > JACNKJ01 > JACNKJ01. Next base: position 4,830 of record JACNKJ010000178.1, on the reverse strand, counting down.
AACGAGGAGGCTTAGGCCATGGCCAAGAAGCTTAAGATCACGCAGACCCGGTCCATCATCGGAAACAAGGTCAAAGCCAAGAGAACTATTGAGGCCCTGGGTCTCAAGCGCATGCACCACACGGTGATTCACGAGGATAATCCCCAGATCCGCGGCATGGCCTTTGTAGTAAGGCACATGGTTCGGGTCGAGGAAGTGGAGGAGTAGCTCCATGAAGCTCAACGAACTCAAGCCCGCTGAGGGCGCGACACACAAGACGAAACGCCTCGGCCGCGGCCGCGGAAGCGGTCTTGGCAAGACCTCCGGTCGCGGACACGGCGGACAGGGATCGCGTTCCGGGTCCAAGACCCGTGCCTGGTTCGAAGGTGGGCAGATGCCCATCCAGCGCCGGGTCCCCAAGCGCGGATTCGTCAACATTTTTAGAGTCGAGTATCAGATCGTCAATGTCGGTCAGCTCGAGCGCCTACCAGAGAGCATCACGGAGATCACTCCGGAAATTCTCTTCGAGAACGGTCTCGTGGGAAAGCGCAAGTTGCCGGTGAAACTGCTGGGCGAAGGCACGGTGGGTCGTGCTTTCAAAATTCAGGTCGAGAAGTGCAGCGGGAAAGCCCGTGAGCTCGTCGAGGCCGCCGGTGGCTCAGTGGAGTCCGCCGCCTAGTGAATCTCTTGCGGCTGCTGCCGCGGAAATTGGAGAATTAGGGTGATCAGCAGTTTCCAGAGCATGTTCAAGATTCCCGATCTGCGTCGGCGCCTTGGTTTCACGGCCTTGATGTTGATTGTGTATCGCTTGGGCGGCCACGTGACGCTACCCGGCGTGAATCGGCTTGCGATTTTAGAGTTCTTCCAGAACCAGGGTGGTGGAGTGCTTCAGCTCTACGATCTGTTCGCTGGAGGAAACCTCAGTAAGGCGACCATCTTCGCCCTGGGCATCATGCCCTACATTAGTGCCTCCATTATTATGCAGCTTCTCCAGGCGGTTATTCCGTACTTCGAGAAGCTGGCCAAGGAAGGCGACGAGGGGCGCAAGAAGATTACCCAGATTACCCGCTACGGCACAGTGTTGCTGGCGGCCATGCAGGGTATTGGTGTGAGTTTCTTCCTGGAGTCCATGGGACCCCAGGTTGTCGCCCACCCCGGTCTGCCTTTCAAGTTGCTAACGATCCTCACCCTAACCACGGGAACGATTTTCGTGATGTGGTTGGGCGAGCAGATCACGGAACGGGGTATCGGTAACGGGATCAGCCTCATTATTACCATCGGCATCATCGCGCGTTATCCCACCGACCTGTTCAACACCATCAAGGCCCTGCAGACCAAGCAGATGAGCTACATGGGCGGCCTGGTGATGCTGGCCATGATGGTCCTGGTGATCGCGGGCATCATCTTCATGACTCAGGGGCAGCGCCGGATTCCGGTGCAGTATCCAAAGCGAGTGGTGGGGAGAAAGGTCTATGGTGGGCAGAACACGCATATTCCGCTGAAGATCAACACCGCGGGCGTGATTCCGATCATCTTCGCTCAGGCCTTCGTGATGTTCCCGGCGACGATATCAGCCTTCTTCCAAGGCAACGCCTTTATGGATGCTATAACGAGGCTGCTATCACCGGGGACGACGTTCTATGTGGCCGTCTACGCACTGATTATCATCTTCTTCGCCTACTTCTATACGGCCATCGTGCTCAATCCGGTGGACATGGCGGAGAACATGAAGAAATTCGGCGGGTTCATTCCAGGTATCCGCCCCGGTAAGAACACGGCGAACTACATCGATAAGTCTCTGAGCCGCATCACGCTGCCGGGGGCCATCTTCCTGGCCTTCATCGCTGTGCTGCCGGACATTCTTATCGCGAAGTTCCGAGTGCCCTTCTACTTCGGAGGCACGGGGCTGCTCATCGTGGTCGGCGTGGTTCTGGATACCCTTCAGCAGATCGAAAGCCACCTCTTCATGCGCCACTACGATGGCTTCATGAAGAAGGGCAAGCTGAGAGGGCGGAGGTAAGCCTTGAATCTGGTATTTCTGGGAGCGCCCGGTTCCGGTAAAGGCACGCAGGCGGCCAAGATCAAGGACCGCTACGAGTTGGCTCACATTTCCACGGGGGACATCCTCCGAGCGGAAATCGCCGCCGGTTCGGAGCTGGGACAGGCCGCCAGCAAGATCATGGAGACTGGCGCGCTGGTTAGCGACGAGATCATCCTGGGCATGATGGATCATCGCCTGCGCCAGGATGACTGCGCCAAGGGTTGGATTCTAGACGGATTCCCCCGCACCGTCGCTCAGGCCGAGGGCCTCGAAGCCTTGATGGCCGGTATGGACAGTGACCTCGATCTGGGCGTGCTCATTCAGGTGGACGCCGAAGAAGTGGTCAAGCGCTTGTCGAGCCGCCGCACCTGCAAAGAATGCGGCGCCATCCTCAGCCCGGCCGAGTTGGGCGAGGACATTCCCGAGGAAGGCGACTGCCCCAAGTGTGAGGGCAAGTACTTCCTGCGAGACGACGACCGCCCCGAGACCATCCGGCGTCGGCTGGAGGTCTTCGAAAAGGAAACGGCGCCCGTCATCGGCTTCTTTCGCAATCGGGACAAGCTGGTGGAGATCGACGGATCGCAGGCGCCCGACACGGTGACCGATGCGATCTTCTCGATCCTGCGTGATCAGTTCGGCGAAAAGCAGACCGCGTGATCACGCTTAAGAGCATCGGGCAGATTGATAAAATGGACGCGTCGGGGAGAATTCTCCGCAAAGCCCTGGATGCCGCCGGTGAGCTTGTGCGTCCGGGAGTGTCCACGAAGGAATTGGATGAGATAATTCGGGAAACCATCGAGGGCGAAAGCGCCCGGCCCGCGTTCAAGGGTTACATGGGATTCCCGGCCAACAGCTGCATCTCCGTGAATGAAGAGGTGGTGCACGGCATCCCCGACGGGCGCATTCTAAAAGAGGGCGACCTGGTAAGTATCGACGTGGGTGTAGAAAAGAACGGCTGGATGGCCGACTCCGCCATGACTTACACGGTGGGCATGGTGAGTGAAGAAGCGGCCCGACTCATGGATGTAACGCTCAGATCTTTGGAAAAGGGTATTGAGCAGTGCGTTCCCGGGAAGCATCTGAGCGACATTTCTCACGCCATCCAGGTGCATGTAGAGGCCAACGGCTTCTCCGTTGTTAAAGACCTGGTCGGACACGGAATCGGCTCCAAGTTGCATGAAGAGCCTCAGATTCCGAACTTCGGACCCCCAGGAAGGGGGCCCGTGCTCAAACCCGGAATGGTTTTCGCCATCGAGCCGATGGTGAACGTCGGGAGCGAGAAGGTAAAGACTCTCGAAGACGAGTGGACCGTTGTGACCGCTGACGGCAAGCTGTCGGCTCACTTCGAGCACACGGTCGCAGTGACGGAGCAGGGACCGAGAATCCTGACGCTCCTAGACTGACGATCGGGAGGAGAATGGCAAAGCAAGGAGCCATATCGGTAGAGGGTACTGTGGTTGAAGCCCTGTCCAACGCGATGTTTCGCGTTGAATTGGAGAACAATCACACTGTGTTGGCCCATGTGGCCGGCAAAATGAGGATGCATTTAATTCGCATCCTTCCCGGGGACAAGGTCACGGTCGAGCTTTCGCCCTACGATCTTACCCGGGGACGCATCGTCTACCGTTACAAGTAGAGAAACCGGGTCCACCCGGACCGATAATGTGAGGTAATGATGAAAGTCCGAGCCTCGGTAAAACCGATGTGCGATCACTGCAAGGTTATCCGCCGCCATGGCGTCGTGCGGGTTATTTGCAAAAAGAATCCCCGGCACAAGCAGCGCCAGGGTTGATGGACCTCTAGGAGGATAGGTTTTGGCTCGAATTCAAGGCGTAGACCTTCCGGCCAACAAGCGCATCGTCGTGGCGTTGACCTATATTTTCGGCGTCGGCCGCACCACCAGCGAGAAAATCCTGGGGTCCACCGGCATCGATGCGGATATCCGCGTGAAGGATCTCACCGAGGAGCAGAATGCTCTGCTTCGCGATGAGCTCAATAAGGTGGATTACAAGACGGAGGGTACTCTTCGCACCGAAAACTCCATGAACATCAAACGTCTCATGGATATCGGTTGCTATCGCGGCCTCCGCCACCGCAAGGGCCTGCCCGCTCGCGGACAGCGCACCAAGACGAATGCCCGGACAAGGAAGGGCCCCAAGGCTCGTCCCGGCGGGAAGAAGAAGTAAGAACCACAATTTCAGGGTTTAGGGCTTCGGCCCGCTCGAAATTCTGAGGAGGAATATGGCTGATCCTAAGAAAAGGACGACACGAAAAAAATCGAAGAAGATGGATTCGATGGGTGTCGTGCACATCAAGTCCAGCTTCAACAATACCATCGTCACCGTTACGAACACCCAGGGCGAAGTATTCGCCTGGGGCAGCGCTGGCACTGCCGGTTTCAAGGGAAGCCGTAAGAGCACTCCTTTCGCCGCCCAGCTCGCCGCCGAGAAGGTCGTTCGCGACGCCATGAACGCGGGCTTGCGTCGCTGCGAGATCCATCTTAAGGGTCCGGGGCCCGGCCGCGAAGCCGCGATCCGTTCCGTCCATGGTACCGGCATTGAAGTGTCCGGCATCAAGGACAAGACCAGCGTTCCTCACAACGGCTGCCGTCCCACTAAGCGGCGCCGAAACTAGGTTATCAGGAGGTCTAGGCCAAATGGCCCGATACACCGACGCGAAATGCAAGCTATGCCGTCGTGAGGGGGACAAACTCTTCCTGAAGGGCGAACGTTGCTTCAGTGATCGTTGCGCTATTGAAAAGCGCCCCTATCCTCCCGGACAGCACGGACGAGGCCGGCGCCGTAAGGCGT
>JACNKJ010000167.1 GCA_014382085.1 bacterium | reverse complement strand
GAGGGCACCGCCAGCATGACACTGAAGGCTTCGGGAATGTTTTTCACGAAATCGGCAACCCGCTCACCTTGTTTGATCCCCGCTTGCTTGAAAGCCGATTGCAGACGGGAAACTTCATCATAGAGTTCGCGGAATGAAATCTCTCGGCGAAGGCCATCTTCCCGCCGCAAGATGATGGCCGGCGCGTCGTCTCGGCGCTGCAAAAGGTTTTCGGCGAAGTTGAGTTTTGCATCGGGAAACCAGCGGGCGCCGGGCATGCGGTCGCCATCTTCCAACACTCGATTACCGGGCTCTCCGATGACGCCGGTAAATTCCCAGATGGCCGGCCAAAAGGCCTCGGGTTCATCGATGGACCATTGGTAAAGCTCGTCGTAATCGCGCTTGCCCACCTTGTTCATGAAGGCGGTGATGCGTGCGCCCGCCACACGGGAGGGATCGGGTGTCCAGAGAGGTCGGTCCATGATTTCCTTTTATTCGGGTCTTCGCCGCTCGAACCAGATTTTCAATGTTAAAAGAATTCCCACCCCCACCAACGCGACGAGCATGCCGAACCAAATGAGTCCACGCGCGCTTCGCTGTACACGCATTTTCTCGCCTAGCTCAAGCTTGAGCATGGCCAGGGCGATTTCTTCTTCCGCCACCCCCAGCTCCGCGGCTCGACCCAAGGACAGCTCGGCTGCATCCCAGTCGCCGGCCTTGGCCAGAAACTGTCCGTGGAAAAAATGCGGCGCGCCGAACTCAGGCGCTATTTCCACCATGCGCGCGCTGGCCGCCTTGAGCGCTTCCACATCACCGACGCGGTGTGCGGCGAGAAAGAGGGAATAGTTGGGCCAAAGCTCATTGGGCGATTCCTCGGGCGCATTTCGAACGAGTTCAAGCGCTTCGCCATTGCGTTCTTCCTCGCCGAAAGCCAGAAGCACGAAAGCCAGCTGAGCCCGATTTTCCATGGACTCACGAATTCCAAGGGCCTGGCGGGCCCAGCCTTCGGCGTCCTCGAAGTTGTCCCAAAGGTATTCCACCCGGGCCAGACCGCGCATGGCATCATCGGCGGCGGGCGCCTGATCGAGCACGTCCTTGAAGGCCAGCTTCGCGAAGAAGAGATTGCCCTCTTCCAGGGCCTCAGACGCGTCGGCATAAAGATTGGCCGCCTCCTCGCTATGGGAGGCAATGCGCGCGTAGGCCTTCAGCTGGAAAGCCTCGTCGCGACCGGCCCACTCGCCTTGGGCTAATGCGGGAGCCGAGATCGCGAAGATCAAAAGCATGAAGCAGAGACATTTCGGCATAGGATCTCCTGGCTCGATCATAACCGAGACCTAGGAACCTGCCAAAGTGATTTGCGCGTTTAGTCGATTGAGACTAAGGCGTCAGTAGCTCATCTTGAGCACCTTGAAGTTTGTACTCCGCGTTGATGTTGGGGGAATCGAGAACAGCGTAAATGAGAGACCATCTACGTAATAGGTATCCAATTCTGGATAGTTCATAATCGCAGGCTTCTCAAACTCGCCAAGATACTCCTTAATTGTAAGTTCTATCCCATCCCCTGGCCAATCCGGGTCATAGGATGTTATTCGAATTGTTCCAAAAATCACATTGCCCTGATCATTCACATACCATTGGTTTTCGTACGTGCAGGCCAAGAGTTTTCCGGTTTCTAGATTGCCATCCTCCATGACGATGTTCTTCCACTCAACTTCCACAGATCCCGTCGGATAGCTTACATCGCCAATCCAGTTTTCCACACGGAAGAAGACTGCTTGTAGAGCTTGAAAGTCGCTTGGCACGTGAGCAATAAAATACGCCTCCACAGGCTCATGCCAAGGCTGAATTCCAAGGACGCTCGTAGTCGCAAGCGTATCCGCGAAAATCCCTATCCAGCATTCCTCGCAAGCGATCGGGTCTTCGGCGTAGGAAATTTGAGAAGCAAGCAATACAATGAATAGCCCCAAGAAAGTCTTTCGCATATCTATCCTCCCTTTTCACCATCATATTATAGCATATCATATTTCGAATAGTAAAACCCGACTGAGAAACAGCCGGGCGCTAAAGATGTGTAACGGGACGCGGGCGGGTGTATTCACTCACCAGGTTCCGGGCAGGACTAGTAGAGCGCTTTCAACTCCGAAAAGGTCGTCGTCGCAGTGGCCAACCAAAGATCGGTATGCAGAAATATGGAATCGCCCAGCATGCCATAAATATGGTAGTCCACGTCGGACAAAAATACCGGCTCGTCAAAATGGTCATGAAGATCATCATTGATGCTGAGAATCGTCTCAGCACCGATCCAATCGGGATCCAAGACCGTGAAGTAAATCGTGGCGATCAGGATGTTGCCGTTCTCGTCGGGCACCCAGGGTATGGAATCTCCAACGGGAAGAATCGTTATACCCTCTTCAATGCTGCCAGAACTAATGGTGTCACCCACCCAGTCAACCAGAGCCACACCCCATGGAAAGCCCACGCTCTCAGGCCAATTTTCCACCCGAAAAGCGGCAGCCACCACACCAATCTCGAAACCTGTCGTATGAAGTATCAGATAGGCTGGAGTTGTCTGTCCTGTTGGAAGAGACAATTCGGTATGGAGCCCACCTGGATCAGCGTAGATTCCAAGCCAGCATCCTTCTTGTATGTCTATTGGATCGGTCATTGCAGCGGTGGAAGTACCCATCAAGACAAATAGGGTTATTGTTATAGATCTCACATTCATCTCAACCTCCTCATCTAGTCCGAAATCTAATTTAAATCCACTGAGGAGGCAAACTCAAAAAACCCGGCTGCCGAAGCAGCCGGGCGCTCAAGGAGGTCTCTGACGATGTGGGCGGGGGTAAGGTTTTCGTCCGACCTTTTAGCGCTTTGGTGGTGGTGGCAAGCCGGTCGGTCTCAAATCACCACATCTGAATGGACACAGATTCCCTAACCACTGTGGCGGCCATTAGTTCCAGATTTTTAATGCTCTTCCGCCTTTTGGCCGATAGACTGCATCCATGGCCAGTCACCTTCTCATCGTAAATCCCGCCGCCGGGCGCGGTCTGGGCGCCAAGCTTAAAGAAGAGGCACGCCGTCTTCTAACCAAGGCGAGCATTGACTTCAAGGTCCGTGTTACGAAGTGGCCGGGTCATGCGCGGGAGATCGCCCATGAAGCGGCTGAACATTTCCAAGTGATCGCCATCCTGGGCGGCGATGGTAGCATCCAGGAAACGGCTGGGGGTCTGGTGCAGGCACGCATGGATGCCGGTCCTGATCCGCATCTGAAACCTTTCGCGGCTCTCGGCATCCTGCCGGCGGGAACAGGTAATGACCTGATCAAGGCTCTGCAATATCCAACGGATCTCGGGCATGCGGTGGACGCCATCGCCCGGGGCAATACTCGCGACATGGACATCGGACGACTGCGCTATCGCATCGCCGAGGACGCCGTGGAGCGCGAGCGCTTTTTCGTGAACAACGTGGGCCTGGGTTTCGAGGGACAGGTGGGCGTCGAGGCCGCACGCATCACCATTCCCCTTCGCGGAACGGCGCTCTATGGCTTGGCCCTGGCCAAGGTGCTCAGGCGTTTGGCCAATCCCTCAATGAAAGTGAAGTTGGCCGACGGCACCGACCTGGGCGAGGAGAAACGATTGCTCGTGAGCATCGGCAACGGCAACACCTGCGGAGGCGGTTTCCGGCTGACGCCCGATGCGGATCCCTTCGACGGGAAACTCGATATCTGCATCGTCGAGGCCAAGCAAGCCCGGCGGATTCCGCGATTCATTCCTGCCGCCATGAAGGGTCAGCATGTTTCCCTGCCCGGCGTGAAGATCTATCGCGAATCCGGCATCGAGGTGGAAGGCGCCGAAGGATTTCACGGCCACGCCGACGGCGAACTGCTGGGCGAACACATCACCTGGGCTCGCGCGGAAATCCTACCCGCGCGCCTGCCCGTCCTATTGTAAAGGAAGCCATGGCCAAGCTAGATGAACTGCGCGACAGCATCGCCCGCCTGGATGGCGAGATTCTCGACCTCATCGCTCGCCGCCTGGAAGCCGCCAGACAGGTGGGTGAGATCAAGAGCGAGATGGAAGTGCCCATCCGCGATTTTCCCGTGGAAGCCCGAGTGAAGGATCGTCTGGTCGGCGCCTGCGAGGAGCGCGGCGTGGATCCTGAACTGGGACGCGAGTTGGCCGTGCTGCTCATCGAACATGCCGTGCGCCTGCAGACGGGCTTTCGCGATCTCTCCACCAAGAAGGGTTCGGGGCGTGCGCTCATTTTGGGCGGCCTGGGTAAGATGGGTGCTTGGATGGCCGCCTACCTGCACGCAACGGGTCATCAGGTGCAGATCTTCGACAAGGCCTCGGGCGCCAGCGATTTTGAGATCGTGGAGGATCTCAGCGCGGCAGAAGGCGCTGACATCGTGGTGCTGGCCCTGCCCATGCACGCCATCGCGCCAGCTCTGGAAGCCTTTGATCCGGCGAAGGTCACCGGCCTTGTTTTCGACATCGCCTCGCTGAAAACACCGCTCGTGAAAGCCTTGCGCGATGCCGGCGCCCGTGGCCTTCGCGTGGCCTCGGTGCATCCCATGTTCGGACCCGATGCCGAGCACCTCATCGGTCGCAATCTGATCTTCTGTGACTGTGGAGCGGAAAGCGCAGTTCCCGAAGCACGCCTCCTCTTTGAAGACGTGGGTGCGAACCTGGTGGAGCTTTCTCTGGAGGAACACGATCGGCAGATGGGATACGTGCTCGGCCTCGCCCACCTGACCAGCATTCTCTACGCCCAGGTCTTGGCTGGTAGCGGTCTTGATTTCGAGCAATTGGGACGCGTGGCCTCCACCACTTTCGGCAAACAGAACGCCACGGCACTGGACGTCATGCGGGAAAATCCCGATCTCTACTTCGACATTCAGCATCACAATGCGGCCAGCCCAGAGCTGGCAAGACGCCTGCGTGAAGGACTGGGCGAGATTCTCGATGCCATCGACGGCGGCGACCGAGCGCGCTTCCACGAAATCATGTCCGCCGGGCGCGCTTACTTCTTGGATTGACATCCCCCGTTAACAGTTCAGCCTTCACCTGTCCACAGGGTTGACCGACGCTCGGAGGGAAAGGCCCTGGGCGCGGTCTTCTTCACCCGGCATACCTTCTGCTGTATCTCTATCGCCTCCTCCCGAACACAAACGGAGGCGAAACATGACAAAAACTCTCTTCATCCTTGGAACGATTCTCTTGATGCTCGGCGCACCGGCCTTAGCCAGTCAGACCAGTGAAATGGATTGGGGTCGCGTGAAGACTCTCTATGGCGGCGAAGCTGCCGAGGTCAATTTCGAGCGCAGCGGGGGCGGCAATTGGGGCACACTTTGGCCCGTGTATCCCACCTTGGAACATCCCGATCATCAAGCGCTCTTCATCTTCAAATTGCTCAAGGAGGCTCAGCGGCAGCGGCCGGACCTGGAAATCTGGCGCGATCCCGAGCTTCAAGAATTGCTGGCGGGTGGTGACCGCGGCGCTGGCGATTGGATCAAGAAGATCTTCGGATGGGTGCGCGAACATGTGCAGTTCTCGATGGATCCGTCGGGGTTCAACATCCATGTGATCACAGACAACGGTTGCCTCGGATTTGGATTCCCTTGGACAGGCACCTGGAGCTTCGGACCTTGTGTGTAATTCTTCAGCATGCAGTAGAGGGAGGCCCCCCATGGGGGGTCTCCTCTCCTTTTAGCGGAAAGGAAAGACATGATCCAAAAATCCATCAAAGGAATCCTGCTTTGCCTAATTCTGCTCCCAGTGAGCCCTGCGTTTTCCGAGAATCATCTTAGCTACGACTTGGATCCGGCCACCGCGAGCTTGGATGACAAGGAGATCGATCACCTGGCGGGCTTGATCTCGCAACTAGAGCTAGCCTGGTCCGAACTGCCGAGCGATTCTCTTTGGCCGCTCATGGATGTCGGACCCGGCGCGAAGTTTTGGACCGTCATGCGCCGTGACAGCTTGCGCTATTCCGATTGCTTCCGCAGCGCCCTGGCCGATTCCGGTACTTATCGCGAATTCCAGCAAACAGTTTGGAGCAAACTCCGATCGCGCTTACATGGCCTTTTGGATTTTCATCCTCGCAGGACCTCGCTTGTTCGAAGCGGCGATGGGATCAACAAGCTTGTCTTTCTGGACAAGCTCAGCCTTGTGGGTCGCATGGAAAACATGGAGAAGCATGCGACGCATCCTCAATTGAACGAAATCCTCATTCTCTCGCTACTGACGCCCATCGATTGGCAAGATCCGCTTTTTACGCCTTGGCGGGAAGCTGAAGCGCGGCATTCCGGCATTGCATGGCAAGATTTCAATCCTGGGCTGCAGGACGGCATGAGCTTGATGCCGAAGGTGCGGGACAAAAAAGGCGTCGAAGCTCAGGTGGATTCCCTGTTTCAGGTTGATGAGAGGCTGAAAAATATCGGGTGGCTCAAGAAACGCTTCGTCAAAAAGGCCATGAAAGTGGCCATGCTTGAAATGCTCACCATGGAAGCGGCATGGGAAGAAATTCAGCGACAAGAAGATGGTCTGTTCGGCGATGCTCCGGCCTGTCCACTCGTCGGCAAAACCGTCATGCGCTTTGTATTTCTTCGAAAAAATTCATTTTA
>JACNKJ010000206.1 GCA_014382085.1 bacterium | reverse complement strand
AGGGGGGCGCGCCAGCCCCGTTCTGCTCGACATTGACGGCGATGGGCGGAAGGATCTACTAAGTGGAAACACACTGGGTGAGATTCTCGTCTACCTGAACATTGGCTCCGACGCCTCGCCGATGTTCGACACATACATCAACTTGGAATCAGGTGGACTTCCCATCGACTTCGAAGGCACTCCTCGCACGCGACCTCAGGTTTGCGATTGGACCGGCGATGGATACCTAGATCTACTTACTGGGTTGGGAGACGGCCGCGTACACCTTTTCCAAGCCAATCCTACTGCGGCTCCCGATGTTCAAGCCGGAGTCAGTTTGCATCAGCCCTGGCCCAACCCTGCCAATCCTTTCGTGAATATTGGTTTCACGCTGAAGGAATCAGGATCCATTCGGCTAAGCGTGTTTGACATTAAGGGACGATGTCTCTCCACCCTCGCCTCCGGCTATCATGAAGCCGGGCGATACGATCTTGTTTGGAAGGGTAGACGGTCTGACGGGAAAGAACTGCCCTCGGGAATCTATCTTGTCAGCTTGAAGGCGCAGGAATTCACGGAGTCTCAGCGCGTGATTCTCTTGCGCTAAGGGGCCTTGCCGAGATGGGTCTGATAGAGTTTCTGTAAATCGAGATGGGCCCGTTTCAGGTTATCATCGGCACTCTCATGGGAGGCCATGGTTTCCAGGCGTTTGAGGATCTCGAAAGCTTTCTCCGAATTTTGCGCAGCCAGTTCCAAGCGTCCCAAATCATAGAGCAGATTCGCATCGTCCGGGTGCAGATTTAGAAGAGCTTGAATCTCGTGAGCCGCTCGCGTCGGCTCACCCTTCTCGAAGAGCAATCGAGCCAGCGCGTGACGCCCTTGCTCCCCGAATCCCAGCACCCCTAATTGCCCTTGTCCGAATGTCCACCAGATATGCTGACTTCGCCACTTGTCATCTGTGGGAACTTCGTAGGCGAATTCCACATGATTGACCTTTGGGAAAAATAAGCGCAGGGCTCTTCCTGCGAGTAGGGCCCGATCCACGGGAAGAAATTGCACCTTCTGGCCACCCTCCAGGTCGCGCAAACGATCTCCGAGTGTTTGGCTTTCTCCGAGGAATGGAACAAGAATGAGCATGTCGCCTTCCGGCGCACTCTCACTTTCCGTAGCTGATTCCACCGCGTTTTCCGCAAGCTGTGCGTATCGAATCATTGGATCTTCAAGGAGTCCGCCACCCAACTCCGCGTGTCTGCGCTCGGAAGCGAGCCAAGAGCTGCCCAAGGCGATGAGGGAAACACTGACTAGAAGAATCCATTTCCTAGCAACTGAAGCCCTGGACAAACCCTCACCTAGAAGCAGCCACAAAGGCACAAGGGGCAGGTAAAGGTAGTAGAGATAACTGTGCCGCAATAAGGGCAGAACAGGGAGAAGAAGTAGAAGGAAAATGGCCGCGACTTTCAGGATCGAAGCGCGTGCGGACTTAAATTTCAAGTATGCAAAGAGCGCGGCCGCGGGAAGAACAAGCCCCCAGGGCGCCAGGCTTTTTTGGAACTGCGGCACACGGTCGGGGAAATAATCCCAGGGGCGAGCCAACCAGGCCAGATAGCTGAGGAGATTCCAAAGCAGATTCATCCCGTAGCCGGTCTCATAAGGATCGCCGGAAAACTTGGGGGTGAAAGCGCCTACCAGGGTCAATAGGATAGCTGCCATGACGAGGCCGCCGGCGCCCAGCAAAAGTCGGCGCAGTCGATCACCCGGAAGAAGCATTGCCATAGCCGGTAGGAGTAGAGCCGCCGATTCCTTGCAGAGCAATGCCGCTGCAAAAGCGATAAGAGACAGAACAGCGCTCTTGAGTCCTTTACCCAAGGCGAGCCATGCGGCCAGTAGTGCAAAGTAGGCCATGGACAATTCTTGAATGCCGCTGATCCAATGCAGGGAAGTAAAGGCCACCGGTGTTACGAGGAAAAGTGCCGCTGCTGTTACGCCGGCCATGGCCACTAGTTTTAGTCGTCGAGCGATCAGGATGATCATCCAGGAACTGGCCAAATGCAGGAGCAATTGAGTGAGGTGATAGAGCTCCGCACGCTCGGCGAATAGGCCCCAGGCCGCGCTGAAAAATAGGCGCGTGGATAGGATGCGCCTGATTCCGTCGGGCCAAGGCTCCTGCCCTGAAGCTCTTAGGAGAAATTCGAAGTCATCCAGGCTGAAGAAGACGCCAAGGATCGGCGCATAAAGCGCAAGGGCGAGCAGGACAAGCGCGGGGAAGAGCTTTGCATCGGGTGAAAGCTTGCGAAGGGGCATGCGTTACTCCCGGGTCAGAAGGGCCTCCGCGAAGAGTTCGGGATCGAAAGGTTCCAGATCGTCCAGACCTTCACCAAGGCCCACATAGCGCACCGGCACACCCAGTTCTCGACCGATTGACAGAACCACTCCGCCCTTGGCCGTTCCGTCGAGTTTCGCCAGCACCAGACCCGTAAGATCGGTGGCTTCCTTGAAGACGCGAGCCTGTTGAATGCCGTTTTGACCCGTGTTGGCGTCGAGCACCAGAAGCACTTCGTGAGGCGCGGTTTCATCTTCTCGTGCTGCAACCCGGCGCATCTTGCTCAGTTCTTCCATGAGATGTTGCTTGTTGTGAAGGCGGCCCGCCGTATCCACAAGAACCACGTCACGCCCTCGAGACCTGGCGGCACTGAGAGCGTCGTAGATAACAGCAGAGGGATCGGCGCCTGTCTTATGCCCCACTATGTCGCATTCCAGACGCTCGGCCCAAATGCCAAGTTGCTCCACGGCAGCCGCGCGAAATGTGTCGGCCGCGGCCATGAGCACCGTTTTGCCCTCGTTCTGATAGTGACGGGCTAGTTTCGCGGCCGTGGTCGTTTTGCCCACACCGTTGACCCCCACCAAAAATATTACGTGGGGAGATCCTGTGGCCGGCTCTTTCGTAGCGGTGAGACCTCGGAGTTCGTCGCGCAGGGTGTCGCGAATGAGGCCGAGCACCGCGTCGAGGTCGTCGCCGGACACCTTGTTCTTTTTCAGGCGGGCTTCCACTTTCTCAGCCAGATCCAGTGAAAGATCCACCCCCAGATCCGATTCGATAAGCAATTCTTCAAGGGATTCAAAAACTTCGGGACTGTAGTTTTCGCGACCGGTGAAAAGTTCGGCCACCTTACCCACAAGGTTTTCGCGGGAGCGCCCAAGCCCCTTTTTGAAACGATCAAAAACACCCATTTATGCGCCCTTCTCCACCACCAGCGGTTCCTTATCCAGATCGTCGGGTACTTCGTCGAAGGCGACCGATACGATCTTGGAAACACCGCTCTCTTCCATGGTCACGCCGTAAAGATGCTTGGCCACTTCCATGGTTTTCTTGTTGTGGGTGATGAGGATGAACTGTGTGCGCTCACTGAACTGACGCAAGAGGCGCAGGAAGCGTGCGATGTTGGCATCGTCCAATGGCGCATCCACCTCGTCGAACACGCAGAAGGGACTGGGCTTGCTGAGGTAGATCGCAAACAGAATCGACAGAGCCGTGAGAGTTTTTTCTCCCGAAGAAAGCTGGCTGATGTCGGCAATCTTCTTTTCCTTGGGTTTGGCTGTCACGATTATGTCCGCCTGGAGCGGATCGTCTTCAGTGCTGTAACTCAGGTCGGCTTCGCCGCCTTCGAAAACAGCTTTGAATATTTCGATGAAATTCGTTCGCACAACCTGGAAGGTTTCGTCGAAACGTTGGCGCGCTTCGCGATTGATCCGGCGAATGGTTTCCAGAAGACCATCCCGCGCGGTGATGAGATCTTCCTTCTGGGCAAGCAGGAATTCGTAGCGCTCGTTCTTCTCTTCGTATTCCTCGAGGGCCAAAAGGTTCACGTTGCCCAGGCGTCGGATTTTTTCCCTCAGCTCATCGATGGCATCTTCCAGACTCTTGCCCTCAGGTGCCTCATAACAATCTTCGGCCTGAGCCGGATCCTCTGAGGCGTCGGGCTCCACCTTGTGATTTTCACGCAGAATTTCGCGGATGTTGTCCATTCGAACGGCCAGAGTGTTGCGTTCGATTTCCAATTGATGAAGCGCCTGTTCATGCTCATGGCGTTGTTCGCGAAGCAGTTTTACTTCCTGTTGCTTCCCTTGAATTTCCTCACGACGAGATTGGATATCTTCCAGCAAGGTATCGCTCTTAGCGCGGCGAGTAGCCAGTGAATCCTGTTCGTCCTTCATGCCCTCGCGCAGGAATGCCGAACGCTCTCGGGCCTCGGAAGAGGCGCGCTGGCTTTCGGACAGTCCCTCGCCCGCCCTTGCGAATCGCGCTTCCTGATCGCCCACCTCCCGGCGACGATTCTCTTCCCTCAGGCGCAGGTTCTCCAAATCGCCGCCTAGAGCCGCCAGTTCGAGGCGCATTTCGGCGATACGAGCCTGCTCACCGTCGCGTTGTTTTTCGAGCGAAGCAACTTCAATTTCCAAGGCTGGCAGATCATTGCTCTCGGGTTTTTCCAAACCGCTGAGTTTGAGCAGGGTTTGCTCGGCTTCGGCCAGCGCTTCCCCCAACGATTTTTCTTGCCGACCGCGAACTTCCCGCTCAGCGGCCAGACCCTGCTCCTCTTCGTGTAGGCGGAGCAAGCGAGTTTCCAGGCGCGCCTTTTCCAGATCCAGTTCCGCATGGCGTTTTGCCAAGTCCGAAAGTTCTACATCCAGGGCGGTCAAGCCGGCACGGCGGTCATCCAGTGCAACGCTAGCGGCTCCGGACTTCTTCTCGGCACTCTGTTTTTCCTTGGCCAATTCTTCCAGCCGGTTCTGCAGCTTTTCGATTTCTTCTTCACGACCAAGAGGGGCCGTTGCAGCAGCCTGGGATCCACCCTCAGACAGCCCCCTGCCTTCGGCGAGAAATCCATCGCGAGTAGCAAAGCGCAAAGTGGGATACTCACGCGCAGCCGCCAGGGCGCTTTCAGGATCCGGGGCCAGATGCGCGTCGCCCAGAAGACGTGACAAGGCAGGTTTCAGGGCCGCGTCGGTGTCCACCAGATCGATGAGGGGAGTCATGCCTGAAATGTGCTTGACGGAGACTTCCTCGCCGCCGAGATCCAGCAGCAAAGCGCGCCCGCTGGCGCCTTCGGCCAATTCACCGAGCCAAGGCAAGCCGCGACTGGGATCTTCCATGGCCACAGCGCCCAAGGCGCGCCCAAGGGTCAGTTCCACAACGAGACGATCTTCCTCGTCTACTCGAAGTGCGTCGGCCAATGGGCCCAGGACTCCGCTCTCGCCGCCATGGGCTTCAAGCAGGCTGCGCGTTCCTTCCGAATAGCCGGCGCGTTCCTCGCGCAATCCCTCCAGCAGTTCCAGGCGAGCTCCGAGCTCACCCTCTCTCATTTGCAAAGCCTGTAGTTCGCCGCGGCAAGACTCCAAGGTGGCTTCCGCTTGACGCAAGCTTTCTACATGGGTGAGGCGTTCTTCGTTCTTGCCACGCACATTCGCATCAAGGGCCGCCAAAGCCTCCACCGGTGCGCGTAGTTGCTCGTTGAGCTCACCACCCTGGATTTTCATTTGGGCGGCTTCATCTTCCAGCTGCTTCAAGTTTTCGCGAGTTTGCTGAATGCGCTCGCCCAGGCGCTCCACCTCGCCACCGGCTTCGGCGCGACTCTGCACGAAGTCCAGCTGTAGCTGTTTCTCTTTTTCCAGAAGCTTGCGGCGCTCCTGATAGCGTGCCGCGATTTCTCCGAGTTTGGATTCCTCGGCGCCGAGCAAAGTTTTTTTATCGCTTAACTTGGACTCTTCCTCTTCCAAACGACCACTCAGCTCACCGCCGGCAAGGTCCAAACGATCCAGAGATTCGCGAGACCGGCGAATTTCCTCTTCAAATCCTTCGGCGCGGCGGCCCTCGGACCGGGCTTTTTCTTCAAGAACAGCCACTTCCTCTTCGCGCTTGCGAAGGGCCTCGGCCTCGCGCTCCAGGGAATTGCGGCCGTCCTGGTAAGCGGATTCCTCTTCCAGCAAGGCGGTCTGAAGTTTTTCGAGTTCCTCTTCGCCCGTTGCCAGACGCGTGTCGTCGCCCAGGTTTTCATCGCCCATGCCTTCCAGGCGTCTTCCCAGTTCGCGATCGCGGATCCACATGTCGTGCAGCTTCACCGAGGATGAGAAAATTTCCGCCCCGCCAAGCTCTGCCTGCAATTTCTGGTAGCTGCGGGCACGGCCCATCTGAACTTTCAGGGAGCGTACGTTGCGACCCAGCTCATCGAGGATGTCGTCCAGGCGCGTCAGGTCACCTTCCACCGAAGCAAGCTTTGACAGGCTTTCCTTGCGGCGCATCTTGTAGCGCAGAATCCCGCTGGCCTCTTCAAACAAAATGCGGCGCTTCTCGCCGTTGTCGGCCAGCAATGACTTGACCATGTCTTGTTCGATGATGGCGTAAACGTGATTACCGATGCCGCTGCCGGCCAACAAGTCGTTGATGTCGCGCAGTCGATGGGGCTGGCCATTGAGGAAGTACTCCGAACCACCGCCGCGGCTGACCCGACGCTTAATGCTGATCTCGTCCCAATCCACGGGAAGGGTTTCGCTGGCACCGGTGAAGGTGAGGGTGACTTCGGCAATGCCCATGGGCGGGCGATTCTTGGTGCCCTGGAAGATGACATTTTCCATCTTGGACC
>JACNKJ010000070.1 GCA_014382085.1 bacterium | reverse complement strand
TGGCCGGGCGGCCATGTTCCCTCGTTACGGGGTCGCACCTGGCCGCCTTGGTCTTCCGGAATGTCGACGACCGCGTCGATGGCTCCGAAACCATAGAGCCACTCAATGGATAGCTCACTGCAGCTGGGGTTGCCGGCATCCGGCGGAATGGGATAGGCGTGGCTGCTGCGCCAGTGCAAATCGGCGCCGCTGCTTTCGAAAAAGCGCCAATCGGATCCTTGGGTGAAGGGTTCCCAGCTGGTCGCGTCGTCGTTGCTGAGCTCCCAACTAAGGCCACTGGTTTCCGTGGCGGCAAGACGCGCCGCCACAATAAGATCGTCGGAGTCGTCCAGTGCGAGAGATTGCCCCCGTCCCGTGTGGGCGACGAAGTCACGACGAAGTCGATCCAGCGAGAACAACCCTTCCGTGGGATTGCTCAGGAAAAGCCACTCACCCTGCATGGCCAGTACCGAAGCCTCGCCCGTAATGGGAAGTTCGGCCGCTAAAGTCGGATTTGCAGGATCACTCACGTCCACCACGCGCAGGCCGAAGTTCGCGTCGGCCAGGTAGGCCAGATTTCCATCCACCACAATTTGGCGAACATCGTCGCCGGCGGTTTCGAAGCTTCCGGCAAACGCGGGAAAGGCCGGGATCGAGATGTCGATAACCTGAAGTCCAGATTCTGAGTCGGCGACATAGGCATAGTCACCGTCCACGGCAACATGGCGGGCGTCGCCAGGCGTGTCGAATGAGCCGGCGAGCATGGGCAGGGTCGTGTTGCTGATGTCAAAAATCTGCAAACCCGTACCGAAGTCTGCGATGAAGGCGTAGTTTCCGTTGACCGTCACGTGCCAAGCGCTTCCAGGTGTGTCGTAGGAGTCGAGCAGCGCCGGGCTCGTGGGATCACTTACATCGAGGACGAGCATGCCCAAGATGCTAGCGGCCACAAAGGCTTGATCGCCGGCCACGCAGACGGCGTAAATTTCTTCCGTAGGTTGATATCCACCAAGGAAAACGGGCGTGGTGGGATCGCTAATATCCAATGCGCGGAAACTGTTGTCCGCATCGCTGGCACAAAGGTAGGCCACGTTTCCATCTACGTGAATGTGGCGCAGTTCGGTTAAGCCCGCGTACTCGCCAAGATAGGCGGGCGCAGCGGGGTCGCTGATATCTACGGCCACGAAACTTCCACTGAGCCCGGTGGACACGAACAGGGTGTTTCCGTGTAGTGCCATGGTGTTGGCTTCACCTAGGCCACCGAGGGTGCCTCCCGAAAGTGGCGGATGCGCTGCCGCGAAAAGTTCATAAACCTGCAAGCCCGCTCCGGCATCGGCCACAAAAGCGTGGGGGCCCGCCAGGGCGATTCCGTAGGGATGCCCGGCTGTGGCGATCTCCTCCACAAGCTGCGGATCCGTGGGGTCGCTGATGTCCAACATGTGAATGCGAAAGTCATAGTCCACGAGGTAGGCGATATCGCCGAAGATACTTACGTCCAGCGCGCTGCCCGGCGGATTGTAGGTGCCGGCGAAAGCTGGATTTTCCGGATCGCTGATGTCGATGATCTGCAAGCCGCCATCCACGTCGTCAGCCACGAAGGCATAGTCACCCGACAAGGATACATTGCGTGCGTTGCCCGGCGTGTCATAGGCGCCGATGGAATCGGGTGCGGCGGGGTTGCTGATATCCAGGACAAGGAGACCGGCTTCGCGATCGGCGACGTAGGCTCGGTTTCCCGCCACGGCAATTCCGCGACTCTGCCCGTAGGTGGGCACGTTGCCTACAAAGCTTGGCAGGGTGGGGTCGCTTACGTCGATCACCTGAATGCCCAAACTGTTGTCGGCCACATAGGCAAAGTCGCCAGATAGGGCTAAACCGAATGCAATGCCGGGAGTGTCGTAGGAGCCGGCATAGCTGGGCGATGCTGGATTGCTGATGTTGATAACCTGCAGACCGCCGAGTTCGTGATCGGCCACGTAGGCATAGTTGCCCGCAACGACCACGCTCAGGGCCAGGCCGGGAGTGTCGTAGGAGCCAACCAAGGCCGGTGCTGCGGGATCGCTGATATCGAAAATCACCAGGCCGCCGAGTTCGTGATCGGCCACGTAGGCGTAATTGCCCGACACGGTTACGCCGCGCGCGGAACCGAAAGAGGCCGCGCCACCGATGAGCCCCGGCACAAATGGCTGCAATTTGAGTTCGCCGGCGAGGCTGTCCCACCATGCCGTGCTGTGCAGGGTGTCCTCATAGGCGTGGCTCAAGAATTCTTCCTGGTAGTCGTTGATCACGGCGGATGCGCCGACGGTCACGAGCACAACCAAAACCGCGAGGGCGCAGGAAGAAAAATTGCATCGAACAGACATGGGCTCCCCTTTCATCACCTTTCGGGTGCGACAGGACCGACCCCGAGGGGCGCTTGTACTCCCGTGGATGCTTGGGCATACTGTAGGCCCCCCGGCGCTAAGCGCCCAAGCTGAATTTCGCGGTATCCCAGCGAAGAGGAAGGTGCTTATGTCATCGCAGGAGACATTTTTCTATACCGGCAACGAAAAGGCGCGGGAGAAGGCCATATTGGTGGGCACGGTGCTTTCGGGACAGGAGCGAGAGGAAGAAGAGGACAATCTTCGCGAGCTGTCCATGTTGGCGCGTACGGCCGGCGCCAAGGTCCTGGGCTCGGTGCTGCAATCCCGGCAATCCCCCGACGTTTCCACCTTTATCGGCAGCGGCAAAGTGGAAGAGGTCAAGCAGCTATGCCTGGATCGCGAAGCCAATCTGATCTTGTTCGACCACGATCTTAGTCCGGTGCAGGCTCGAAACATCGAAAAGCAGACGGGTATCAACGTGGCCGACCGCACCGAGTTGATTCTCGACATCTTCGCACTGCGAGCGCGCAGCAAACAGGCCCGGTTGCAGGTGGAGCTGGCCCAACTGGAATACTTGCGTCCGCGCCTGAGGCGCATGTGGGAACACCTGTCTCGACAGGCGGGAGGCATCGGTTCCCGCGGTCCGGGTGAAACCCAGATCGAAGTGGACAGGCGGCGGCTAGGCGAGAAGGTCACTTATCTCCGCCGTGAGCTGGAGCATCTTGCCAAGATCAGCGAGACCAAGGCCAAGAAGCGTCGCCAAGAGGCGTACACCGTTGCATTGGTGGGATACACCAACGTGGGAAAAAGCACACTCATGAAGGCGCTTACCGGCAGCGATGTTTTCGTGGAAGACGCGCTTTTTGCCACCCTCGACGCCACCACTCGGCGACTCACCCTGGGCGACAGCGAAGAGTTGTTGATCACCGACACGGTGGGATTTATTCGCAAGCTGCCTCACCATCTGGTTGAAAGTTTTAAGGCCACGCTATCGGAAGTGCGCGAAGCAGACCTATTGCTTCACATTGCCGACCTTTCGAGTCCTGCCATGGAAAGGCAGATTGCGGCTGTGGATGAAGTGCTTGGTGATATGGATGTGGACCCCGCATCCGCTCTTCGTCTTTTCAACAAATCCGACGAAGCAGAGGAAGGGCGAGCCAATTGGGCGCTGCGCCATTGGCCCGGGAGTTTGGCGATCAGCGCCAAGGCTGGCGAAGGTTTGGACGATCTTCGAGGCGAGCTACTCAG
Source organism: bacterium (assembly GCA_014382085.1). GTDB lineage: Bacteria > Krumholzibacteriota > Krumholzibacteriia > JACNKJ01 > JACNKJ01 > JACNKJ01. Next base: position 3,105 of record JACNKJ010000070.1, on the reverse strand, counting down.
TCGTCGTCGGAAGAGTTTCCGTGAAACTTTCCTCCGCGTGCCCATGGGCATGGAGCGTCTCAGCGCGGTCATCTACCGCGACTGCGAAGTTCTAGACGTGAGCTACGATGAATTGGGTGCCATCTATCATCTCAGGCTTCCCGAGTTGGTGCTCGGCAAGTTGCTGGCCGAGGGCGTGCAGCATTGTCCGGAAGGACAGACAGAAGGGGAAGGCGCCGAGGCTTAATCCAACTTTTGGCCGCATCGCGGGCAGAAGAAGTGACTGTTGTGGGTCTTGTTCCAACAGGATCGACAGGTTCGCTGCTCGTTCATGATCTTGGCGACCTTCACTGAAAGGGTCGCCGTTACGATAGCGAAAAGCGAAATTCCCATTCCCATTAGTATGATGGCCAAAATGCGGCCGCCCAAGGTCAGGGGCACTAGATCGCCATAGCCCACCGTAGACATTGTTACGATGCTCCACCATGCGCCGGTGAAAGCGTCAGTAAATGTGTCCGGTTCGATCATGTGAATGACATTGCCCGCGAGAATGGCTGCCAGGGAAATGGTCCCCACGACCATGAGCAGTATTTCCATGGAGTCGCGCAGGTTGGCTAAAAACATCCTCAGCGCTTTCAGGTAGCGCAGGAGCTTTAGCAGGCGGACAATGCGAAGAAGCCTGAGCTCGAAATGTGGAACCCCGAAAATGAGAAGCGGAAGCACCGCGACAAGATCGATGAAGCCATAGAAGCTGAAGAGATAGGCGCCGGGGCGATGGGCCACGAGAAGACGCAGGATGAGTTCCATCGCGAAAGCCCAGCTTGTCCAAATTTCCACTCGGTGTATCCAGAGCCTCCAGCTCTCGTTGAGGCCTTGAATCGTGCCTGCCATGGAGGCGAGCGCAGACAAGGTGATCATGGCGATGATCGTGAGATTGAATCGCCGGCCCCAGGGGGAGTCGAGGTTGAAAAGCACCTGATTCATGAAGGCTCTGGCCCGTTTCAGGATCGCCGTGCCTGCACGAAGTTTCTGACGGGATAAGCTCTTGCTGGACATCTTGGTAGACCTGCCGATGATTATTCCTCATTTCGGCAGGTCGCGGCCCAATATTGATCCATTTCTTACTTTTTTAGCGATTTTGCCGGTCGAGGGAGTCAGGAAGACTCAATCGCCTGTGGGTTTTGAGATTCCGTCGTCTTGGATTCTCGTCCAGCCTGGGCTATCTTCATCGCGACACTTGATGACCTGGAGAGAAACTCAATGAAGATCACATTCGCCATGCTCGCCCTGCTCGTTTTCGTCGGCGCGGCCTCCGCGGCCAACAAGCACCTGGACGCCATCTGGTTCGATGACGGCCTACCCGAGGTGGTCCTCGGCGCCTACTTCAACATTGAGGGCACCGACACGGTCATGACCCTCGAGGCCGATACCCTGAGCGTTTATCTGGTCATGTGGAACGGTGGTCTTCGCGAAGAGGGCGACGCGGCTGCGCTGGAATACATGATCGAAATTCCCGAGGGTCTGCGCCTGATCAAAGACGTACTTCCTCCTTATAGTCATCTCTGCATCGGCACTGTGGACAAGGGCTTCAGCCAGACCCTCGAGAAGCGCCCCGCCGACGGGCTCCTTGTGAACACGCTTCGCTTCTGGCGCGACGGCGAGGTGGGTGATGATGCGCGTATTCGCGTAGTGCCTCACCCCGATACCGAGCTTTTACAGTGGGTCGCCATGCCGGGCGGGCCTCAGTCGGTGGTCAAGTACATGATGAGCGGGCAGGATGCCATTTTGAATCCCAAGCTCACTTCGGCCATCGAAGGTTGGAAGCCGGTTCGAAGTAAGTAAATTGCCAACTATGCTAGAATACTGACTCCCCACACATGTGGGGAGCTTTTCATTGCAGAGACTCGTCATGCCTAGCTAAAATCCATGAGCCGAATTGCACCGGTAAAAAGCCATTGGCAGTGACAATCCTCTAATTCCGGATGTCTATTATTATAGAAAAGCCTGTTTTCTCGTCTCTGACCGACAGCAGCCTGGTGGAGTGGACCCGCCAAGCGCTTCCAGGGGATCATCGGGCCTACCGAGAACTCATTTTGCGCCACCAGTCCATGGTCTTGACTAATTGCAGATGTTTAACCGGCCTCGATCATGACAGCGAGGACCTGGCCCAGGAAGTCTTCATCAAGGCTTATTTTGGTCTCGGGCGATTCGAAGAACGGGCTCAGTTCAAGACCTGGGTTCAGAGGATAAAGGTTAACCATTGCTTGAATCACATCCGCAGTCAAAAAGGGCGGAGCTTCAGCTCAATTGAGGCCGAGGACGAAGATCAGGAATCATTGCGATCATCCATTCCAAGGGAAGCCTTAACTCGTGATTCTCATGAGGCGGCCATCGAGGCGAAATCCGATGTAGACCGGGCGCTGAGAGCTTTACCCGACGATTACCGGATACCCTTGATCTTGTGCGACCTGGACGGCTACTCCTATCAGGAGGCAGCCGATGAACTGGGAATAGGGATGAGCGCATTGAAAATGCGCGTGAAGCGGGGAAGGAACTTCTTCAGGGTGGCTTATCGTTCATTGGTTGAGGATATGGCGGGTTCCTAGACGGAGGAAGAATGATCGAAGATACGGATTTCGGCGGGCCCTCCGACTACGAGGACGAGTTTGATCCAGGCCCCCCCGCCCAGGAGATTCAAAATTTAGCCTACGACCCGACAAAGGGCTTTGAAGACCGTACGATCCTGGAGATAGACAGGAGAATTGCCCTGGGAGATCTTCTCAAGCTCTACATTCCCTTCCAACTAAAATCGATTGGGGTCTTGTCCGTGATGATGAGTGGGCAAAAAAATCCTGCTCGCACACAAGGGAGACGGTGATGAACAGTCAATTTGATCCTGGAGAGTGGCTGGAGGGATTGCTGGGTTTTTTTAATGCGGCCATTCGAGGTTTTCTGCCGCGGATGATACTAGCAATCGCCGCCCTAATGCTTGGATGGTTGGTCGCTGTTTTAGTGCGACGCTTGTTAAGGTCTGTATTGCGGTGGATGAAGGTCGATCAAGTTTACGATCGCTCAGGCATGAAGATGGCCATGGAGAAAACAGGCGTGCGAGGCTCCCTCGTGTCC
>JACNKJ010000074.1 GCA_014382085.1 bacterium | reverse complement strand
TAGGGCCGGTGGAAGAACTCACTCCGCTTCTCCGGCCGGCGGACCTCGCCGTGATTCCCAACAGGCCCGAAGTGAGTACTCGCTACATACTTCCGACCAAATTGGTGGAGTACGCCATCTTGGGGGTGCCGGCCGTGGTCGCCCCCAACTATACCATCCGACACTATTTAGACGAGCGGTCGGTGGAATTTTTCGAGCCCGAAGATCCGCAATCGCTGGCGGAGAGGATCATCGCGCTCTATCAAGACCCGGAGAGACGCCACAACCTGGTCCTGGAGTCCGCCCGTTTCTTTGAAAAATACGACTGGCCAGTCCACAAACAGGTCTATCTTGATCTGGTCGATTCTCTCGTCCGGAAAAGCGACTAGGAGACGGAACCTTGTATCTGGATTTTTTCAAACTCAATGAGAAGCCTTTCAACGTTACTCCCGATCCGCACTTTCTCTATATGTCGCAGAGTCATCAGGAGGCTTTCGCCAACCTGCTCTACGGCATTCGTGAGCGAAAGGGATTCACGGTTCTCACCGGCGAGGTGGGCACAGGCAAGACCACGCTTCTGCACAATCTCCTGAGCACCCTCGAGGATGAAATCCAAACCGTCTATATCTTCCACACAGGTTTGGATTTCGACGAGATGCTGCTCATGGTCCACCGCGAACTCAGCATCGAGGTGCAGGAAGAGACGCGCGGCGGCATGATACAGTCCTTGAACCACTACCTCATCGATCAGTTGCGCCGTGATCAAAACGTGGCCTTGATCATTGACGAGGCGCAGAATCTAAGTTCGGAGTTTTTGGAAAACCTCAGACTTCTGTCCAATCTGGAAACGGCCAAGGAAAAGCTGCTTCAGATTGTTCTGGTGGGTCAGCCGGAATTGGAGGCCAAACTCGGGCTCACCGAACTCAGGCAGCTTGACTCCCGCATTTCCGTGAAAGGACGCATTCATCCCCTGGATAGTCAGGAGAGCGAATCCTACCTGCTGCATCGGCTGAGCCTAGCTGGAGCCGCCACTTCAAACATCTTCGACCGAGATGCCCTCAAATTGGTTTGCAAGAATGGCCGGGGCATTCCCCGCCGCCTGAACATGCTGGCCGATAATTCCATGCTCATCGCCTATGCCGAGGGCGACAGAGTTGTGAAACAGAAACACGTGCGCGAGTGCCTCAAGGATTTCGAGAAGATGTACACCGCCACGCCCGAAGGGCAGGACGAGGGCCGGCGGAAACGAAGTTCTACGTTGCCTTGGTTCATGTTCACGGCTCTGCTCGCGCTCACCTTGGTTTACGTTTCCTATGAGTTCGGCAAGCGTCAGGTTATCGAGCGCATCGCGCCAGACAATCTTCCCGCAACCAGTCTGGCCGAGGACATGGTTCAGGTAAACACCATGCCACCTGAATCAAACAACACTTTGGAAGAGTCGGTTGACGTTGTCCCCACCCAGCTTCCTCTCGAGTACGCGGCGGTTTCCCCGGATCTGGACACCCTTCCGCGCGTCGCCGACGAGGCAATGCCGAAAACCTGGCCTGCGGCCCTCAGCCTTTCTCAAATCCGCCAGGCCGTTGGCCGAGCGCCGAGAATTGCCTATCGCATTCGCCACGGCGACCAATTCAACCGGCTCACCCAGAGATTATCAGGTCGTCGGGATCCTCTCTTTTTGGCGGCCGTTCACGAGATGAATCCCCACATCCAAGATTTCGATCATATCCGTCCAGGCTGGATCCTCTTCTTCCCGGACCCGGAGGCCTCCCATGAGTAAAACGTTCAAAGCCCTTCAGAGAGCCGCCGAGGAAAGAGCCAGCAAGCGAGGCGGGCCTGCAGCCGACATCGAAACTCCGACTGCTCCTCTGGAAGCCGAAGTGCAGACCCCCGTGGATGAGGCCGAATTGAATGCCATCCGCGAGGAAAGTGCGAGAGCGACGGAAGAGGCCAAGCGCGCCGCCTTGGAAATTCAAAGGGCCGAGGATGAGCGCCATAGGGCAGCCTTGGAATCGGAGAAGGCCGAACTGCTCCGTGCGGAAGCCCAACGTGAACTGCAGAAAATTACTGCGGCCGAAAACGCCGCCAAGCAAGCCGCCGATCAAGCCATGGAACGCGAGAGGGCCGCGGATGAAGCTGGTCTTCAGGCCAGGGCCCAACAAGATGCACAAGAATACTCTAGAGCCGCGGCGGAACGAGAGCGCGAAGCATTGGAATCGGTGAAACTGGCAGTAGCCGAGGAAAGGGTGGCTCAGGAAGCTGCACGAGCTGCCGTCGAAAAAGAACGCGCGGCTTTGGAATCCCTGAAGGCCGACTTGGAAGCTCAGCGTTCAGCCGACGAGACTCCTCAGCTTAGCAAAGAGTCGGCACTATCCTCTGAGCTACCGATGGAGGCTGAAGAAATAGAAGGAGTGGCTGCCGACCCCTTCGCAGATCTTCCGCCTCTAGAAGATCGAAAAGACGACCCGGCACTTCAAAAACTGCTCCAGTCTGCACTGGTACGCACGAGTGATCCAAGGCCTGTGAAAGTGGGACCCTTTGGCCGAGTGTTGGGCAGTTTAGATCCACAGCGCTCATTGGCCCTTTTGCAACGATACTCGCTTCTCCATTGTGTGAAGGAAGCCAAGGATGTAACGCTTTGGTTCTGGGGAAATGGAAAAGAGGCGCGGGATTTCGCCGACGAGCGAGGTCTTCCCCTGGATAAGGACGCTCTAGTCTAAAAGTGCGTCCAAGAGGGGTATCATGATTTCATGGTGGCCGGTCAATGCGATGGCTTTGCCCCCCCCAGCCGTGGGTCGGTGCAGGATATTCCGCGCAGGACGATAATGCTGGATCATATCCAGATTGCAGGCCGTGAAACCCGAGGCACTATGTCCAAGGTTCCGAGCCACCGTGAGAGCCTTCAAGAAAACCTCCGGCCCCATCACCGCGCTGCCCAGATTAACCACCACCGAGTTTTCGTTCAGATCACCTAGACAGGCCGCAAGAATTCGAAAGTCCCGCAGAGATAGTTCGCCAATTTTCCCTGTGTGGATCTCCGGATGCTGATGCAGGATATCCGCACCCAGGGATACGTGCACCGTGGCCGGTCGCTCAAAGCGCCAAGCCGCCGCCAAAATGCTGAGGTCGGCTCCGTCCAGCGCAGCCAGCTTTCGGCCCAATGACTCTCCCAAGCCCAGGTCTCCCGCCTCGGCTTCTTCCATGGCTGCGCTGAAGAAATCTGCAGTCTCGGCGATCATACCAAAACTGCCGTCCTTTAAATTCTCGGCCACATCTTCGCTGGTGGCTCCGTAGAGGGCCATCTCCACATCATGGATAGCCGTGGCTCCGTTCATGGCAAATACAGTGGCATAGCCCCGCTCCATGAAACGAATGAGATGCGGAGTCACACCCGTTTTCACCACATGCCCACCCAGAAGCCAAACCACGGGGTCCGTTCCTTCCGAAGCACTGCGAAGTGCTGAGACAAGATCACGCAGACCCTCGGCCGCCAGGATCTTCGGCAGTCGACCGAGCCATGCGTCGAATCCCCCACCGGCCTTGCCCACCATGGATCGTTGCACCAGATTTTTTCGGTCGGCGGCCTTGATCTTCTTTACGGTACTCAGATCGGCTTCCTTGAATCTCGAAGGCATAGGGCTCCTATTGGGCAGGCGTGTACTTGGAGATGAGCGAAGTAAATGCCCCGATGGGCGCTTGGCTTTTCAGTTGGACAATGAGTCGACGATCATCGCGGCTCACCCAAACCCAAAGGCGACCGGCCTTGTTGAAAATGCCGCCGCTTTGAAGCTTGGGCTCGAGGATTAGGCAATCCAGGTCGCCCAGTTCTGTTTCCACCGTCTCCTGGCGCAGCACTTCCACTTCAACGTGATAGTTTTTCTTATCGTCATGAAGTGGGATGCCCAGACGCATTCCCGGCTCCAGATCCACCGTGCGAATGAGGTAGATCGCGGTCATGATATCGTGACTGCCGGGCACGAGTTCTACGTCGCCGTTTTTTTCGTATCGAGCCACGCCCTCGCTCTGCAAGTACTCAGCATGCATATCGCGCTCATATCGGCCCTCGCGGATTTCCTTGTGAAAGCCCAGGCTATATCGATTTTCCACATCCATGAAGGAGCGAATGTGATCGCGAATCTTGAACACGCGGTCCACCCAGGAAGCGCTGCGGGCCTTGTTGCTGATTTCAAGAACGGGACGGCCCTGCAAGTCTTCGTGCTCTTTCACTTCCATGACGGCAGAACCAATGTCCAGATAACCAAAACTTACCACGTACTCCATGCGCTCGCCCGCAGCGAAAGGCATTTTCCCGGGCAAAAGCGTGCCGGTTCCTCCTCCCGGATATTGAACCCAGGCGCTGTCGTGCAAGGCCGCGAGACTGTCGGGAATCTCCTCTGCCCAAAGCAGCGAGGTCATTAAGAGAAGCGCGGCGGCGAGCCTAATCATCTTTCATCCACTTTCCGATTCGGTGATCCAGTCCCCAGTGCACGGCATGTTTTAAACCTACTTGAAGGGCGGAAACGAAACAGAGCAGGAAGCCGTGAGGGCCGTCGAGAAAGCCCCGCTGGAGAAAATACATTTTTGTGAAGCGGGCGCCGGGTCTGAAGAGTACGCGCAATATAGTGCTTCGTTCCCCCCGCTCATGCATCTGCCGGCCACCGCTCAGGGAGTAACGCATCATGCGTTCCAGATAATCGGGCCAATGGCGATAGGTATGATGCTCAAGGGGATGCTCCAGGCGTTCCACCGGTCCTGCGCATTCCATTTTCTCGTGGACTAATGCATCGCCGTAGCGATTACCCTTCCCACGGATGAGACGAATGATTCCGTCGCGCTCCCAACCTGCATGGTCCATCTTTCGTCCCAGGAAGAAATTCCTCCTCGGAATCCAATACGCATCCGACTTTGGCGAGGCGAGAACCGATTCGATTTCTACACGCAGCTCAGGTGTTACGATTTCATCGGCGTCGAGAATGAGAATCCAATCCTCACCCATGCGATCGAGTGCCCAATTTTTTTGCTCCGAAGGTGAGCTGTATTCGCGTTGCATCACGGTAGCCCCAAACGCCCGAGCGATATCCAGGGTGCCATCGCTGGAGAAGGAATCCACAACCCAGATTTCACTGGCGAATGAGGCTGCTTCGAGACATGCGGGAAGATTGTCCTCTTCATTCTTCGTTGTGATGAGAACCTTCAGATTACTCATGGCCCCTCCAGTTCGGTCCAAAACTGGCGAATCCTGGCAATTACCTTCTCCGGCGTCAAGCCGTTCATGCAGGGATGGCCTGCCAGCGGACAATCCGTGAGCATGCAGGGCATACAGTCGAGCTCTTCGTGCATGAAAGGATGCTGCGGATCAACAGGCGACCAGACTCGAGGATCACTGGGGCCGAATAGCGCCAAAGACGGCGTGCCGAGAGCCACCGCCACATGGCGGGATCCCGAGTCGGTGCAAAGCAGTAAATCGGCGGCGGCAATGGCATCGAGCATGGTATCCAGGCTCGAGGCGGTCAATATTTCCGCCGGTGCGTTTTCGGCGATTCGCTCTAGCAGATCCTGCTCGCCGGAAGATCCCATGAGGTAGATTCGGGCACCGTCACTCGCCAGTTTTCGAATGATGGATGCGTAGTGCTCGGCAGGCCAAGCCTTGGCGCTCCATGTTGCGCCGGGAGCCACGAGTACTCGTCGGGTGTCGGCCGGCCCAAGTAGTTCGCCCGGTGAGCGCGGTGGCAGTCGTAGCTCCAAGTCTTCAGCCTCGATGCCTAAACTCTCCACAAGGCGGAAATGGCGGCGCGGCTCGTAGGCAGGAGGAAGCTCCTCGGGCCATGCGCGATCGATTTTGTGGGTGTAGAAAAAGTGGCGCCCGCGGAATTTGTATCCCAGTCGAAGGGGAGCGCGGGATAAGGCCGTGAACAACACCGATGCCGTACTTCCGTGCAGATCGATAACCATGTCGTAGCGCTCGCGACGCAAAATGAAAGCCCATCGCAAATCGCTGAGCCAACGCGGACTCGCACCCCTCGGCCAGGCGAGCAAGCGATCCAGGTCCTCACTACCCGCAAGCAAAGGAGCCAATGACTCTTCTACCAAGTAGTCCAGGCGAGCTTCTGGCCATCGGCGCTTGAGAGCGCGTAAAAATGGCGTGGCCAGAAGGACATCGCCTAAGGCGCGAAATCGCATCACTAGAATACGGTTCACGTTCGTTCCAGAAGAGCCGCCAGACGCTCGGCTACATGTTCGGGGCTAAGGGTCTGAAGACAAAATGGATCGGGACACTCATGCAGATGGCAGGGCCGGCAATGGGCGTCTCGAATGACAAGCTCTGCATGAGACAAACCATCATAGGGAAACCATATCGCAGGATCCGTGGGCCCAAAGAGACCTAAGGTCGGAATTCCCAGGGCGATACCCAAATGCAGAACACCGCCGTCGGGAGCGACAAGCGCACGCATGTTCACCAACACTCCCGACAATTCTCGTAAAGGAAGCTCGGGTAGAATCACCACCTGCGAGTGGCTGAGTTGCCGAATTCGATCGAGCGCCTTTCGCTTTCCCGGTTGTCCCAGAAACACCGGTTCGAAGCGACCACCCATTTTAAGCAGGGCCGCTAATCGTGCATAGAATTCCAGAGGCCACTCCCTGGTGGTCTGACTGGCTCCCAGCCAAATGGCGATACTCACCGGACCCACCCCACGGTCAGCCAAATACCCCGCACCGGTTTCTCTTTCATTGCCACTCAGGTGTACCTTCGGGGCGCTTAGCTCC
>JACNKJ010000236.1 GCA_014382085.1 bacterium | reverse complement strand
TGGGGATTTTTTCAGTTGCGTCGATCCCTCGACAAGAGCAATTTGGATTTTCTGAGAGCATTTTTCGGTGGATTGGCCCTTCGTTTCGCAGTGCTAGCATTGGTGGGCCTCACCGTTTACTTCGCCACGGCTTGGGACATTTACGTCTTCATGGTGAGCCTGGCCTTGACCTATCCGTTGTATCTGGGTTTTGAAGCCTGGAGAATCGGCGGAGAGACGACCGGGAAGCGGGGATCCTGAGAGGATCCACCGCAGCGAGGTTTGAATCTTGTTCTTCGCGAGCGGCACAAACCACGGTGGAGACGGGCATGAAGCGGTCGTCCAGGACGCCGCCCATGCTACGGAGGATGCAGCCCACGCCGTGGTCGAGCATGGCGCCGAGCATGCGGCCGAGCACGCCAACAGCGTCGACCCCATGTCTCACGTGGTCAATCACGACTACTGGGAATTGACCCACAGCATCAAGGTCAACTTCCACGATTGGTTGGCGGCCAAGCTTCCCTTCCTCGAGCACAATCCCCTGGGCATCGATTTCACGCCTACCATGCACGTGCTCATGCTCTGGATCTCCGGTCTCGCGCTCTTCCTCATTCTTCGCAGCATCGCGAACAAGGAGGAAGGCATGGTGCCCAAGGGGCGCCTGCGCAACTTTTTCGAATCCATCGTGGTCTTCCTGCGTGAAGAGGTGGTCTACAACATCATGGGCGACAAGGTGGGCCGTCGATTCCTGCCCTACCTGCTCACGGTTTTCTTCTTCATTCTGTTCGCGAATCTGCTGGGACTGATTCCCTCCATGGCCACGGCCACGGGAAACATCAACGTCACGGCCACCCTCGCCATCTTCACCTTCCTGATGACTCAGCTCAGCGGCATGCGTGAAAACGGATTCGTGGGACACTGGAAAGGGCTTGTGCCGCCCGGCGTGCCCCTCATCCTCATCCCCATCATGATTCCCATCGAGATCATGGGGATGTTCACTAAGCCTTTCGCGCTGACCGTCCGACTATTTGCGAACATGATCGCAGGGCACATCATCATCCTGAGTTTCTTCAACCTCATCTTTGCCATGGGGAAGATGCCCTACCTGGCGGTGCTGCCTTTCGCGGGCGCAGTGGCCATCAGCGCTTTCGAGATTTTCGTGGCCTTCTTGCAGGCCTTCATCTTCACGTTTTTGTCGACGATTTTCATTTACCAGGCGGTCCACCCGGATCACTAGCCGGGGGATCAAATCGGGCTTCGGCCCAACCATTAAGTTCGGAGGAAAGAAAAGATGCTTCCCTTCTTCACCATTGTCGCTGCTCATCCCGCCGCGGGTTTTGGTGCCGGCATCGCCGTCATCGGCGCCGGCTACGGTATCGGCAAACTAGCAGCTTCTGCTATGGAAGGCATGGCTCGCCAGCCTGAGGCTGCCGGCGATATTCGCGGCGGCATGATTCTGGCCGCGGCCCTCATCGAGGGGGTTGCCCGGTTCGGCCTGGTTATCTGCATCATTCTGGCCGGTACTTTCGCTTAAGCCCCGCTCGAGAAAGGGACGACCATGGTCGCCCCAATTTCTAGGGGGCCTGCGCTCTTCGCGTCGGGTGGTTTGCTCAGTCCCGATCCGGGATTGATCATCTGGACGGTGCTGACCTTCCTGGCACTGGTGCTGCTGCTTAGCAGGACCGCTTGGAAGCCCATCATCAAGGGACTGGACCGCCGGGAAAATGCGATTCGCAATTCCCTGGAGGAAGCCGAAAAGTCCCGCCAGGAAGCCCTGAGCCTGATCGAAGAGCAGAAAGATGCCCTAGGCAAGGCCCGCGATGAAGCGCAGGACATCATCGAGAGAGGCAAGGCACAGGCCGGGACCATGCGCGATGAAATCGTCGCCAAGGCCCAGACTGAAGCCGAGCAAACTCTCGATGCCGCGCGTCGCGAGATCGAAGTGCAGATCGGCCAGGCCCGCGAAGAACTACGCCGCGAGGTCGTCGACCTCAGCGTGGAAGTCGCGAGCAAGGTCATCGGCCGTTCGCTCAGCGATGAAGATCACAAACGAATGGCCGGCGATTTCCTTCGGGAGATGAAGGGGCACTAATGCGCAACTTCGCCATCGCCAAGGTCTACGCTTCCGCGCTTCTGGATCTCGGACGCGAGAAAGGTCAGCTGGAAGAGCTGAGCCGCTGTCTCGCCGAATTCCGGGATCTGCTGGATGCCAATGCCGACTTGCGAGAGGTTTTTCTCTCGCCGGAATTGGGTCTGGCCGAAAAGCGCGGCGTGCTCGAGAAGGTAACGGAGGGGGAGCCAGAGCTCTTCCGCCAATTCCTGCTCGTGCTGGTCAGCAAGCGTCGTGAGGCCGTGTACGGAGATATCGTGGTCGTTTTCGAGCATCTGCTCGACCTGGCCGAGTCTCGACTGCGCGGCGTCCTGGCCAGCGCTCATCCCATGGATGATGCCCAGCGTGTGAACATCGAAAAGGCTCTGAGCGAGACCACAGGCAAGGATGTTCGCCTGGAACTCGAAGTGGACAAAGATCTTTTGGCCGGCATGGTGCTGACCCTGGACGACCAGACCCTGGACGGCAGCCTGAAGACACGGCTCCGCCGATTGAAGGACCGTTTGACAGCGGCCGAATTGGGAAAGGAATGAGATGAAGATCCGCCCTGAAGAGATCACATCGATCATTAAGAGCGAGATCGAGGGCTTCGAGGGCTCTCTCGAGATCGAGGAAACCGGACAGGTTCTGGAGGTCGGCGACGGCATTGCGCGCGTTTACGGTCTCAAGGGCTGCATGGCCGGCGAGCTGCTAGAGTTCTCAAACGGTTCCATGGGCATGGCCCTGAACCTGGAAGAGGACAATATCGGCGCGGTGATCCTCGGCGCGTACTTCGACATCCGTGAGGGATCGCCTGTGAAACGGACGCAGCGAGTCATCTCGGTGCCCGTGGGACCCGGCCTGCTGGGTCGCGTGGTTACGCCCCTGGGAGAACCCATGGACGGCAAGGGACCCATCCAGCACGAGAAGTTTCGCCCCCTCGAAGTGATCGCACCCGGAATCGTCGATCGACAGCCTGTGAAAGAACCCCTGCAGACGGGCATCAAGGCTGTCGACGCCATGACGCCCATCGGCCGCGGCCAGCGCGAGCTGATCATCGGTGACCGCGGCACGGGTAAAACCGCCATCGCCCTGGACGCCATCATCAATCAGAAGGACACGGGCGTGATCTGCGTCTACGTGGCCATCGGGCAGAAGGCTTCCACCGTGGCCGGAGTGGTGGAGAAGCTGAAGCGCCACGGCGCCATGGACTACACCATTATTGTCGCGGCCAACGCATCCGATTCCGCGCCTCTGCAGTACATCGCCCCCTATGCGGGCGCGGCCATGGCCGAGTACTTCATGTACGACAAGGGCGGCCACACCCTTGTTATCTACGACGACCTTTCCAAGCAGGCCGTTGCCTATCGCCAGCTTTCTCTGCTGCTGCGTCGTCCTCCGGGCCGCGAAGCTTATCCCGGCGACGTGTTCTATCTGCACAGCCGACTGCTGGAACGCGCGGCCAAGCTCAGCGACGCCCGCGGCGGCGGATCGCTGACGGCCCTGCCCATCATCGAGACACAGGCCGGCGACGTGACGGCCTACATTCCGACTAACGTGATCTCCATCACCGACGGACAGATCTTCCTGGAACCCAACCTGTTCTATCAGGGCGTACGCCCTGCCGTGAACGTGGGAATCTCGGTTTCGCGAGTGGGCGGCAACGCACAGATCAAGGCCATGAAGAAGGTGGCCGGATCTCTGCGTCTGACCCTGGCCCAGTACCGTGAACTCGAGGCCTTCGCCCAGTTTGGTTCCGAGCTCGACAAGTCCACCCAGGCCGCCCTGAGTCTCGGCGCGCGCATGGTGGAATTGCTCAAGCAGGATCAGTACGTACCCATGTCCACCAGCGATCAGGTCATGGTGATCTATGCGGGCGTCAACGGTTCACTCAGCGAAGTGCCCGTGGCTCGGGTTCGCGAATTTGAAGCCCAGTTCCTTGCCTACATGGAAGCGCAGCACCCCGCAGTGGGCACCGCCATCAAGGAGCAGGGAGTCATGAGTGACGAGATTGAGGCCGAGCTCAAAGCCGCCCTCGAAGAATTTCATAAGCAGTTCAAAGCTTAGCTACCTAAGCACGGAGCGAAATGGCCAGCGCCAAGGACATTAAAAACAGGATCTCAAGCGTCACGAGCACGCACAAGATCACTCGTACCATGGAAATGGTGTCGACGAGCAAATTCAAACGCTTCGCCGACAGGGCCAGTGCGGCCATGCCCTTTTCCAATGCGCTGCCGGCCATGCTCGCTCTTCTCGCTTCGGCCGAGGACGATGGGGCCTCTCAACCCTTGCTTGAAACCCGCTCCGAAGTACGACGCGTGGCCTTGCTGCTTCTGACCACCAACCGTGGTCTCTGTGGTCCGCTTAACTCGAATCTTCTCAAGAAGACCATGCTCTTTCGGCGTGAGCTTGAAGCGAAGGGCATCGAGATGGATCTGCATGTGGTGGGCAAGAAGGGCATCGGATTCATGAAATTCCTGGGCATTGAAATGGCCAGTCAGAAGAACGACTTGCCCGACGCTCCTCAGCCCGAGCATGCGGACGCCTTCGCCGACATGTTGGTGGAGGATTTCCTGAGCAAGCGCGTGGATGAGGTCTACATCGCCTATCCTCACTTCAAGAACGCGGCGGAGCAGCCGCCGGTGATAGAGCGCATTTTGCCATTGTCCGCACCTGAGACTGCTGAGAAGGAAGAGAAGGAAGACGACAAGCTTCAACTCAACTTCCTTTTCGAACCGGGCAAGGATGAACTGCTCGGCGAACTGCTGCCTCTATACCTGCGCAACAGCTTTGTCCGCATCCTGCTCGAGACCGCGGCCAGCGAACAGGGCGCGAGGCGTACGGCCATGAAGGCGGCCACCGACAGCGCCGAAGAAATGATTACGAATTTGACCCGCTCCTACAACAAGGCCCGTCAGGCGGCCATCACCACGGAGCTATTGGAAATCGTTGGCGGCGCGGAAGCGCTGAAGTAGCCAAAAGACAGGAGATCGAGATGAGTGCCAAAGGGAAAGTGGTTCAGGTGATTGGACCCGTCGTCGACGTGGAGTTCCCGCCCGACCAGCTCCCTGAGATCATGAACGCCTTGGAGATCGACACCATGATCGAGGGTAATCACATCAAGCTCACTTCCGAAGTGCAGCAGCACATCGGACGCAACCAGGTTCGCGCGGTGGCCATGAGCCCCACGGACGGACTGGTTCGCGGAGTCGAAGTTGTGGATACCGGTGACTCCATCACGGTGCCGGTGGGAGAGGGCGTCCTGGGTCGCATTCTCAATGTTCTCGGCGAGCCCGTGGATGAATTGGGTCCGGTGGAGCACACCGAACGTCGACCCATTCACAGCGCTCCTCCGAGTTTCGACAAGCTCGAGCCCAAGAGCGAAATTTTCGAGACGGGTATCAAGGTCATCGACCTGCTCGCGCCCTATGTGCGTGGTGGAAAGGTGGGGCTCTTCGGAGGCGCGGGTGTGGGCAAGACCGTGGTCATCATGGAGCTCATCAACAACATCGCCAAGGAGCACGGTGGCTACTCCGTGTTCTGCGGAGTTGGTGAACGCACCCGCGAAGGCAATGACCTTTGGCTCGAAATGAAGGAGTCGGGCGTCATCGACAAGACGGCGCTCATCTACGGTCAGATGACCGAGCCTCCGGGCGCGCGTCTTCGCGTGGGTCTTTCAGGGCTGACCGTGGCCGAGCATTTCCGCGACATGGGCGGCGGTCGCGATGTGTTGGTGTTCATCGACAACATTTTCCGTTTCACGCAGGCGGGTTCGGAAGTGTCCGCGCTGTTGGGTCGCATGCCCAGTGCGGTGGGCTACCAGCCTTCCCTGTCCACGGAAATGGGTGAGTTGCAGGAACGCATTACCACCACGAGTTCGGGTGCTATCACCTCGGTGCAGGCCATCTACGTTCCCGCGGATGACCTTACCGACCCCGCGCCGGCGACCACCTTCAGTCACCTCGACGCTATCACGGTGCTAAGCCGTCCCATTGCTGAGCTGGGAATCTATCCGGCGGTGGACCCCCTCACTTCCTCCAGCCGGATTCTCGATCCCAATGTGCTGGGCGAGGAGCATTACAACACAGCGCGTGAGGTGCAGCGAATTTTGCAGCGTTACAACGACCTGCAGGACATCATCGCCATTCTCGGATTGGATGAACTCGGCGAAGAGGACAAGCTCCTGGTGCAGCGCGCGCGTAAAATCCAACGCTTCATGAGTCAGCCCTTCTTCGTGGCTGAGCAGTTCACCGGCTTCGCGGGCAAATACGTGAAGCTGGAAGATACCATTCGCAGCTTCAGAGAACTCACCGAGGGTAAATGGGATCACTTGCCCGAGCAGGCTTTCTACTATGTGGGCTCCATCGAGGAAGCCGAGGCGAGGGCCAAGGAGTTGGAGGCGGCAAGTGCCTAGCATGGCATGCAAGGTTGTCGCGCCCACCGGCGTGCTCTTCGAGGGCGAGGCGGACCAGGTCAAGGGGCCCGGTTGGGAGGGCGGTTTTGGCCTCAAGCCCCGTCACTCTCCCTACTTGGTTGCCCTGAAGGCGGGCCCTCTCTCGCTGGAGGATGCCCAGGGCGGCGAACTCTTCCATCTTTATGTGGGTAGCGGCTACCTTATCATTGCTCGTGACGAGGTCACAGTGCTGGTCGAGAAGCTAATGCAAGATTGATGTTGG
>JACNKJ010000113.1 GCA_014382085.1 bacterium | reverse complement strand
GTCGTGGCCATTCGTCACCCAATGCCCTACGGCGATCTGGCCAAGCAGGCGGTGCAGCGTTTCGCCACCTTGGCCGACCTAAAGAAGCACAAGTGCACCATCGAAGAGATGGAAGAGTATGAGCCGCACATTGCCGAAGGCAACGTGATCTACGCGGGCGTCGACTATGAGGCCATCCTGCGCGAAGCCGAGAAGGAAGCGGACGTCATTCTCTGGGACGGCGGCAACAACGACACCAGCTTCTATCTGCCCGACCTTCTCATCACCGTGGTGGATCCCCTCCGCCCCGGCCATGAGGTTGCCTACTATCCCGGCGAGACCAATTTGCTTCAGGCCGACGTCGTGGTCATCAACAAGATCGACAGCGCCAGCCTGGAGGATATCGAACAGGTGCGCGACACGGTGCGCCATCTCAACCCTCTGGCCGTGATCGTCGATGCCGCCAGCCCGGTGAGTGTTGAGGATCCCGAGGTCATCGAGGGCAAACGCGTGTTGGTGGTCGAAGACGGCCCCACGCTCACCCACGGCGAGATGCAGCTGGGTGCGGGCACCGTTGCCGCGCTGAAGCACGGCGCCGAGCCTGTGGATCCGCGCCCTTACCTCAAGGGAAGTCTCCTTGAGACCTTCATGAAGTATCCGGACATCGGCGTGCTTCTGCCCGCCATGGGTTACGGCGGCCAGCAGGTCAAAGACCTCCAGGCCACCATCAATGCCGTCGATTGCGACGCCGTGATCATCGGCACGCCCATCGACCTGCGCAGGGTTGTGAAGATCGACAAGCCCAGCACTCGGGTCACCTATGAGCTCGACGCCATCGGCCGTCCTGACATGGAGGACGTCATCGGCGCCTTCCTGCACCAGTACGCCGAGGAGAACGCTCCGAAGCCCGAGCCCAAGAAGAAGGCGACCAAGAAGGCGACCAAGAAGACCACGAAAAAGGCCGCCAAGAAGTCGACCAAGAAAGCCGTGAAGAAGACCGCGAAGAAAGCGGTGAAGAAGACGGCCAAAAAGGCGACTAAGAAAAAGAAGTAAGCTTCGCAGCTCAGTTTGAACATGAACAGAACCCCCCGCCCGGCAGGGCAGGGGGTTTTTGTTCTTTGTTCCCAGTTCCAGTTCTCAGTTCGTAGTTCAAACAAAAAAGCCGGAACGCCACGCGTCGTTCCGGCCACCCTTTCCCGCACCAAAATCCACAGCTATTCGGGCGGGACCCCGAGTATCTAAACCTAGAAGATCTTCGAAAGATCCATCCCTTTCCTGATCGAGGATCGTGTGGCATAGGTGCGGTCCTCCGCCTGCCCGAATATCCGGTAGAGGAACCAGCCCGAGTGAATACCGAAGGCTTCCAGCAGCGCACGCTGGGCGTAGCGAAGTGCGCCACCCGCGCCGTGGCCGCGGAAGTACTGTTCGAAGAAGGCCATACGAAAGATGCGAGCTTCCCGCGGGTCGCGGAATGCGGCCATGGGGGAAAGCACGCGTCGGAAACCGCGGGCGAGGAAGCGTCCCGCCAGCTCTTCTGCGTCTACGAGTTCTTCCCAATCGTTGGCCTTTTCCAGGAAAATCATCTCGCCGCCGAGCACGTGTTCTTCGGCCAACAAATTCTCCCAGGCCTCCAATCCCGATGCGCAAAAAACCGTATGGGCCTCTTTCCCGGATTCGCCTTCATCCAAATTGGCTCCACCGCGATGCAGTAGATTTCGAAGCTCCTGAGAAAGTGCGCCGCAGCGGTTTTCATCGGCGAAGACCTCAATACGATAGGACGCGTCTGCCACTTGATTTCGACCACCGAGAACGTAGAAACTCGAACCCCGTGGAAAAAGGAATCGTTCGCCCAGGAAAGTCGACCCGTCCCTGAGCAGTTCCCATGGAAGTCGCTGCAGAAGCCCTGAACCGAGGATGCGCAGAACCCCCGGCAGATCTTCCAAGTCTTCGCCGGGTTCCAAGGCCCCCGCGAAGGCCTTGGCCATGGGAGCGTTAAGCAAACTGAAAGCATCATCCAGCGGGCGACCCTCGCGATAGTCTTCAAGCAGGCGCTCCAGGGCCTGCTCCAAATCCAAACCCACGGGAAGCATGGGACGCAATGCGCCCTCCACGCTGCCCGTTAGGATCTCACGGGATCTGTCTTTGGAAGGCGCCGCCGACGCCCCCCGCCTGCGCTGCAGGAAACGCCTGAGGTATTCGGCGCGAAGATCCTGATCATCCACCAGAAGTTTCAAGCGGATGTTCTCCTCGCCTTCCTCTTTCCAACTTTCCCAGAGCGCTTCTACAAGCACCGTGAAATCCTCGCCCGCATCTGCAAACTGGCCTATAGGGAACGCCAACTCGCGAAGGGCCAACACGCGAGCGTGTTGGAACAATTCGCCCAGACGCTCACGCAGCAGTTCCTTCCCTGCCGCGCCGCGGACGGGAAGGGAGAGGTGCAGCAGGAAGCGCAGGGGCAACATGCCGGCGGAAGTCAATCGCAGCCTACGCTCCTCGGGGTATTCCCTGAGCTGTGCAAGCACACCGGGCGCACCTTCTTCAAGCAAGGACGGCAAAATGCCTTCGTCACCACGCCAGGGAAGGACGAGAGCATCTGCGGACACATTGCTGAGTTCGCGACTGGAGACTTCGACACCGGGTCGAATTGTATCGAGGAGTTTCGGGCACATATGCCCGACGGAGAGCAAGGAAAGTGACAGGCCGCGTTCAGTTTAGCGCATGGATTGTGGATGCGCCGGTCCGGCTTGGTGCGGGCGTTGTTTGAAATGTAGGCGGCTTTACGAGGATTACCGCAGCTTCCTCGACGGGCGGACATCGACCGGTGAGGACCCACGAAAGCCCGCAGCATCCAAAGGATGGATCTAAGGGAAAGGGAGGTCCGCTTGGCTCCGCCTTAAATTTCTTCCACTCGCGAAATTTCTTTTGCCGAGCCAAACTCGAAGCGACGTTCACTGCATAGATCCGAACTGACGCGGCAACGGAAGCAGGCAGATTTTACATCGCAAATGGAAGAAAGTCCTATGCGCTCGTCGCCGGTAGCGAAGATCTCAAGAAGGAAATCCACTTCTTCGGGACTCTTGCCCACGGAAGCACCCATGTCTTCGATGGCTTTCTTGATTCCTTCGAGGTCGAGAGATCCGTCTACAAGGTCTTCCATTCTGGATACGACCCTGCGCACAGCCGGACGGGAACCGGGTTTGCGACGTCCCATCTCACGTGCGAACTCGCGAGTGGCTTCCCCGGAAAGGTAGCTGAACATCTCTTCCATACCCGCAGCGAGGTCTTCTTCGCTTTCGAAAGACTCAACGAGATCGGCCAGGGAGCCAAAATCGGTTTGAAGCACGGCGGCCGTGCGCGCGTTCTTCGCCACCGAACGGATTTGCTGAAGGTTCAGGCCGAGAGT
Organism: bacterium; assembly: GCA_014382085.1. GTDB lineage: Bacteria > Krumholzibacteriota > Krumholzibacteriia > JACNKJ01 > JACNKJ01 > JACNKJ01. Next base: position 3,372 of record JACNKJ010000113.1, on the reverse strand, counting down.
TTCATCGGCGGCCATGACCTTCTTATCCTTCTCTTCCATTTCAGCAAGCACCTGTAAATTCCCGAGCTTTTCCCGGATCAAGGGCTGCATGGAATGCATGTACTTGAATCGATTGAATCCGAATCGAAGCATCTGGAGCACGATGGAAATCCAGATCTCATCGTCGTTGGACTTGGCCGCCTCCCAGCGAGCAACCTCCTCCTCAACAAAGGTCTGGGGATCGGGAATATCGTCGCCCGCGCTGTCCTCGCGAAGGGTTTCAACGATCTCTTCATAAAGCTTCTTCAAACGTGCATCCATGACACACTCCACCATAGAGACTTGTGTGAATTGAATTTCATAGGGATATGAGAAACGGAGAGTTCGCACACTATAGGCAATTCTCCCGGGGGATGCCAGAGGAAAGCCGCGGCCTTGCCAGGCCCCCTGCCCCATGCTAAATTCCGCGCGACCTTGTCCCTGAGGTGATCAATGAGTCGCAAATCGACCGCTTTTCTGATGATTCCGGTATTTCTGGCCATTCTGGCCGGTCCTCTCGCCGCCCAGGAGAAGGTGGACGCCCAAGCCCGCCTTAAAGAATTGGCCAAAAAGGCGAAAGAACAGGGAGATCAGGCTGCCGAAGCCGAGGCCTCCCAGGAGCTTCCCGAGGGTCTGAGGCAGCTGACCCACAACGGCAAGGGCAAGCGGGAATCCCAACCCGAGTGGGACGCCGACCTTAGCGGAATCTATTTCGTGGAAAAGGGCGGCGGCGTGGGGCGAATCATGCGCCTGGATTTGAAGTCGGCCGCCGTGGACACCATTGTGGCCCACGACTTTTTCAACGCCTCCCAGCCGGCAGTTTCCCCCGATGGGAAGTTTCTGGCCTATCAGACCCGCAGGGTAGATACCCATGAATCCATCTGGATTCGCAGGTTGGAGGACGGCCTGGAAGGTAAGCTGAGCGAGGATGTCGAAGTTTTAGAGACCGGTCCCGCCTGGAACGCTCAAGGCGGCAAGCTCTACTTCAATCGCAAGACTCCCAACTCCCAAAATCACCGGGCGGTGAGCTGTCTTAAGAACGGTGACGCCATGAAGGTGGTCGGTCGGGAGCAAGGCAGCTACTACGCCCCGACCCTGAGTATGGACGGCGAGCAGGTAGCCTGGCTGCATCGTCATGGGCGGGACACAAAAATCGTGCTCATGAACACCGAGCTCACCGCGCTGACCCGCGACGTGCGTACGCCCGGTTACACCGTGGCAGCCATGGACTGGTTGCCCGACGGCGAAAGCATGATTGTGTCATACATGGACAATAGCAATCCCGACCACGGTTTCGACATTGGTCTGCTCAATTTGGAAAACGGCAGTATCGAGTTGTTAGTGGACCTGGGTCACTACGATTCGGACCCATGCATCTCCCCCGATGGGACCCATGCGGTCTTCGTCGCCAATCCCCAGGGTCAGCAGGATCTCTACCTCCTGGCCCTTCCCTCCGAACCCAACATGGAGGATTAGGGTGCCCGACCCACAAAAAGTCATCGTGGTCATGCCGGCCTACAATGCCGAAACCACGCTTGAACGGACCCTTCAGGACATTCCCGCAGGCAGCGTAGACGAGATCATTCTCGTGGACGATTGCAGCCAGGACAACACGGTCGAACTGGCGCGCAGCCTTGGCATCACGGTGATCACGCACGAGGAGAACCGGGGCTACGGCGCGAATCAGAAGACATGCTATCACGAGGCTCTCCAACGGGGTGCGGACATCGTGGTGATGATTCATCCCGACTATCAGTACGATTCCAGCATCGTGCCCGCCATCGTGGAGTTGCTGCGCGGCGATCATTGCGACGTGCTCCTGGGCAATCGCATCCGCTCGCGACGCGAAGCTTTGGCCGGCGGCATGCCCGTTTATAAGTACCTGGCCAATCGCCTGCTCACCATCGTCGAGAATCTTTGGACCGGAGAAAACCTGGGCGAATGGCATTCGGGTCTGCGTGCCTACAAACGCGAGGTTCTGGAAGCCATTCCCTGGGAAGGCAACAGCGACGACTTCGTTTTCGACAGTCAATTCCTCGTGCAATGCGTGCACTTCGGCTTCCGCATCGGTGACCTGCCCGTGCCCGTGCGCTACATGCGCGAGGCAAGCAGCATCAACTTCACGCGCAGTATGGAATACGGAATGCTCACCCTCGAGGTTTTCATTCGCTGGACCCTGCACAAGTGGAATCTGCGCAAAGACTCGCTCTTCGCGGAAGAGACCACCAGCCCGCCCATGTAGAGCTCATCACTCTTTTTTCAGGTATGAGAATATGGGATAATTGCATCCAGTCTCGCCCCACAGGAGGTGAAAGGGATGCAGAAGCTGCTATTTAGCCTGCTCTTCGCGGCTCTTTTCCCGGCGATCGGCGCCGCAGCCGAAATCGGAATCTTCGCCGACGACTGCGGCTATTGCTACACCGACACCCAGCCCAGCAATTGGTCCAACTTGAAGGCCATGTACTAAGCGGTCTAGAGCCCGAACCAATGCCCCATAAGTGGGGTTCCGATGTAACGCAGTAAGAGGGTCACGACAGCCAAGGATAGGGAAAAAGGCGCTGTCAATTTGAAGATGGGCAGGATGCGGGCGAGCACTAGAGCCAAGACGAAGGCCAGAATGATTCCCAAGGGTCCGGTGAAAGCCCCCACCATGGCTATGAGCGCATAGTCTTCGCCCAGGAGTTTGTCCTTTTCAGGACGATCCCCCGAGAGCCCCTTCATGAGCCCCGGCACGAGAGCCAGCAAACCCGACACTAAATATCCCGCAACGATTCCCAGGCCTGAATGCGACCAGGCGAAGTCTTCCGTGCGGATGAAATACACGGTGGATACGATGGCCAGCGCCATGCCCAAGTAGCTTATCCAGTAGGGAAGCCGGCCACGTTTCCAATCGGAGGCGATCAGGGCGCCGAGAAGGGCGAGGAAGATGATTTCGCGGACAAAGATCATAGGGAACTCCCGACTGAGAACTGAGAACTGAGAACTGAGAACTTAATCATACTCAGGCCGAGGATTTCGGCAATAGGGAAGGCTCCACAGCTTTTCCCCTTGCCAAAAACGCCCTCCTCACCTAGGGTGCCGGAAATTTGGGCATATCCCTCGCGATTGGGAGCCAATGAACGCGACTATCGCACTTGATTCCGGTCGCCACTTCCGCGGACGGCTGCTGGGCGCGCCGCGCGAGGCGGGCGGGGAGCTTGTTTTCCACACCGGGATGACCGGTTACCAGGAAATCCTCACCGATCCCAGCTACGCCGGTCAGATCGTCCTCTTCACCGCATCCCATATTGAAAACTACGGCCTTCACGCCGGCGACGACGAATCCACCAAGATTCAGCCCGCCGCTATTGTGGT
>JACNKJ010000141.1 GCA_014382085.1 bacterium | reverse complement strand
ATATGATGTCGAGGCCATGGCTCAAGGGTACGGCGGTGCAGACATTGTCGTTGGCAGCGTGAAGCTGAATTACCGCGTGGATGGTGGATCCTTCAACGAAGTGACCATGAGCGATGGGGGCGGCGGCATGTACACCGCCAGCATTCCGGCCCAATCTCAGGGTTCGGTGGTGGAGTACTACGTCTATGCCGAAGATGTAAACGGCAACGATGGCTCCGCGCCCTTCAACGCGCCGGGCGATCTATACTACTTCGAAACCGGTGAGAGCTTCACCCATCCCATGGACGCCGATCGCGGTTGGACCGCCGGCGCCGCGGATGATGACGCAAGTACCGGGCATTGGGTTCGGGTGGATCCCTATCCCACCAGTTCCCAGCCGGGTGATGACCATAGCGCCGTGGGCACCGATTGCTGGATCACGGGTCAGCAGCAGCCCGGTGATAGTGATGGCGCCAACGACGTGGATGGCGGGAAGACCACGCTCTTCAGCCCGCCCTACGACATGACCGGCGCCGAGTCGCTGACATTCGGTTACTGGCGTTGGTATTCCAACGACCAGGGCAGCGACCCGGGCAACGACTACTGGGATGTCGAACTCGGCAATGACGACGTCTGGGAAGTCTTGGAGCACACCAATGTTTCGAGCAATGCCTGGGTCGAAATGAACTTCGACTTCTTCAGCTACTATGGCTCTGCGGGACTCGTGCAGCTGCGTTTCGTGGCTTCAGATGAAGGCAGCGGTTCACTGGTTGAAGGCGGCGTGGACGACTTCTACATCGTCGGCGTTTTCGACGCCACGGGTGTGGACGGGGAGGTTCTGCCCTTCAGCGTCAAGCTGTCGCAGAACGTGCCCAATCCCTTCAATCCCAAAACCGATATCGCTTTTGCGATCACGCAGAGCGGACCAGTGAGCCTGAAGGTCTATGATGTGGCCGGACGCCTGCTCTCGGTGCTCGTGGACGAAATCCTCGAGGCCGGCGAGCACGCCAGCACCTGGAACGGCCGCGACATGGAAGGACGCCCGCAGTCCAGCGGCGTCTACTTCTATCAGCTGCAGGCCGAGGGCAAGGTCATGGCCAAGCGCATGGTGATTCTGAAATAGGAAAAAGGGATGGGTAGAACCCTCCCCCTCGTTCCAGCTTCACATGTCACTCGGGGAAGGGTCCTACCCTTCCCCGTTTTCTTTTCTTATATGGAAAGCGCAGTGGCTCTCCGAGATGCGACTTGCGAGTCTTCGAGCCGGAGCACGAGGAGAGGCCACAAGCGCACGAGCCGGAGTGGAGGGGAAGATGCTTCGCTCACTCAAACATCGTCTTCAGCATGCCGAAATCCAGAGATTCCGCGCCTACCGAACCTTGGCGGAATGCCCATACGCGTACTTCGATACTAGCTGGACTCATACTGGGTTGGGTAATGGTTGCGTGTTGTAGGCCATCCCAGGTGGCTTCGATGTAGCCACCATACTCCGAAGGATTGAATCCATTGAATCGGATAGTGAATATAAGGTCAATCAGGGTTGCCGATGTGCCATCCTCGTATATCGGCATTGGGATCGGAACATCGCGGCTGGTATCGATGAAGAAGTGACTCTTGGTGGCAGTGGCCACCTCAATGATCTCACCTTCGGGCAGGTAGCCGAAAAATAATGGCCCGGTTTCCATCCCCTCTCCGCTAATGTTTTGGATTATTCTGCTTCCTGTGATTGGTTCGGCAATCGAGGAAAACGCGATGGCCAATACAAGACAGATTAGAACCGAGAAACGCATAACCAACTCTTGAGTGGTTGATAAGGAAGGTCAAAAGCCTATAGTACAGCTACTATTGTAGCACATTCTGGACGAGTACAAATAGAATGGCCCTTGCTGGGAAAGCTTTGACATAGTTTCATGCAGGCATGAAGACAATCAATATCTCCTCACTCACAGGCCGAGATCTCTTCACCCGGCTGCTCGACACAGAGACCGCCGATCAGTTGGCGGAGTCCAATCTTCGCATCCTGGTGATCAATCCCGGCTCGACCTCCACCAAGGTTGCACTCTTCCAGGGCGTTCAAAAACTGGATGGCTTCGAGGTGCACATTCAGCCGCATCTCGAAGACAGCGCTGACACGCGCAGCATTCAAATTATGGGATGGCTGGCCGAGCGGCACATCGACCCGGAGAGTTTGGATGCCATCGCCGCACGCGGTGGATTCTTCCGTCCAGTGCCCAGTGGAACCTATGCCGTCACTCCCGAACTTCTGGAAGACCTGGCCGATCCCGAGATCAAACACGCCGCGAACATGGGTGTGCCCATCGCCATGCGTATACGTGAGCTTTCAGGCAAAGAGATGCCCGTGTCGGTGAGCAATCCCGTGGTGGTGGACGAGGTGGAAATCGCCAGCCGCATGACGGGCCTTCGTGAGTTCAAGACCGACGGAACCAGCGTGCACTATCTCAGCCACAAAAGCGTGATCGCCATCAGCGCTTGGGAGTTTGGAATGCATCCCAGCGAGGCGAGTGTGGTGAGCGTGCACCTGGGCGGCGGTTTCTCGCTCATTCGGAATCATCGTGGCCGTGCTGTTCGAGTGATCAACGCCTTCAGCGGCCTGCCGGCGGCCAATCGTTCCGGGCTCCTGCCTCAGCACGAAATGTTAAGGCGCTTGGAAGAACACCAGATGAGCTTGGACGAGATGCTTCGCGCAACTTTTCGCGAGGGCGGGCTCATGTCTCTGGCCGGGACAAACGATTTCAAAACCCTCCTCGAGTTCCGCAACTTTGGTGCTACCGAAGAGCAGCGCGAGAAGATTGACCTGGTGGTCGACTTCTTTGCCCAAAAAGTGGCCGAAGGAATTCTGTCCACGGCGGCCGGTTGGGGCAAACCCGACTACGCCTGCGTCACAGGCGGCCTGTCTCAGAGCGAGGAGTTCGTGAAGATGGTGGAGAAGCGTCTGGGTGGGCTCTTGCCCCTGGTGCGCGTTCCCGGCAGCGTGGAGCAGGAAGCTCTAGCGGCAGGGGCCGCACTGTCACTTCTCCATCCTGAATGTCTGCGCGACTACGCCGTCGAGCGGGAAAAGCTGCACGCCATCCGCTTGAAGCAGAACCACCTTATCGATCGCGTAGTGTTCAAGAAACCCGTCTTGCACCGCAAAAAGGGCAGCCCGCTTTGCAGCCTGGAGGAAATCATTCAGGCCACACGCACTCGTGTGCACGAAGAGTTCATGCCCACCATCGCCATTGCGGGTTCCGATAATGAAGACGCTTTGGCCGCCGCTCTGCGTGCCACGGAAGAGGGCGAGTACAAAATCGCCCGATTCATCTTGGTGGGAGATCGTGAGAAGACACTTCGCATGGCTGAAAAGTTCGATATGGATCTCGGTCAGCAGGATTTCACCCTGGTGCATGCGGATGACCCCGTTGCCAAATGCCTGGAGCTCTACGAAGCCGGTGACGCTCACGTTCTCATGAAGGGCTCGGTGAAAACCGAGGCCATCCTCGGGCCCACCTTCCGCTGGCTCAAAGAGAACGGGCGTCTTCCCAAGGATGCACTCTACAGCCACGTGGCCGTTTTCGAGCGCAGAGCCCTGGGACGTCTCATCCTGCTTACCGATGGTGGCATCAATATAGAGCCGACTAAAGAAGAGAAACGGCGCATCCTCGAAAACGCGCTCTTTGTGGCGCGAAGTCTCAACCTTTCCAGGCCCAAGGCTGCCATGATCAGTGCCATCGAGAAAGTGAATCCTCGCATCGAGAGTTCTGTGGAGGCTGCCGAGATCGCCGCGCTCTACAAAGACCGCAGCGATTGCCTGGTGGAAGGTCCTCTCAGTTTCGATGTGGCCACCGAAGAAGACATCGCCGAGGAGAAGGGTTACGAAGGCGAAATTCGAGGCAATGCGGACATCCTTGTGATGCCGGGCATCGACTCGGGTAACGCCGTCTACAAGACCCTGACTACCAGTGGACACGACGCGGCCGGCTGCATCGTAGGTGGAGGTATTCCCGTGGTGCTCACCAGCCGTGGCGATAGCGCGCTCACAAAGCTGGCCAGCATCTCCATGAGCCTTCGCCTTTACTTCCAGCGGATGCGCGAAGCAGACAGCCGCTAACCCAATTCAAAAGAGATTCTCCCGCTTCTGGAGATCCCGTTTTCTCGCGCGAAAGTGCCGGGAACCGAATTCCATGCCCTGCATTGACCTGAGGCTCGGTCGAGACTGGCATATCCCCTGCAGTTGCCGGGCCGATGTGATGAGCGAGCTTCTCCAGTTCGGGCCTCCTCCAGCCCAGAGTCGCTAGAGAACTCATACCCACCGGAGCTCCCGCTCCAAGCGAGACTCAAGCCGGAAACCCTCCCAATACCCCCGGGAGGGTTTCTCGCATGGAAAAAGGCCCCGGCCAAAAACCGGAGCCTTCTAGGTGCGAGGGGCGACCCAAACTGCGTGATAGACACGATTATATCACATCTCACTCCAACATGCTGCAGCTATGTAGGTTCAATAGAACGAAAGTGTTAGGCCATGACGGGGTAGTGACAAATGCCTGGCTAAGGCTGTTTACCATTATAGCGGATATCTGGAGGAGATGGTATGAAAGCACTCGTAATCAGCCTGGCGATCCTGGCCCTGGCCGCGATTCCCCTCGTCACGTTTGCGCAGGGTGCGGACGAAGAAGAAGAGGCGCAGAACGAGACCGAGAAGGTCGAGACCGTTTGGGAAGTGGATCCCATTGTCGTCACCGGCACACGCACTCCCAAGCCTCTGGCCGAAACTCCCGTCGCCACGGAGCTCGTCACGCGCACGGACCTGGAGAAGTCCGGGGCCGAAAGCCTGTCGGACTTTTTGGAGAACCAGGCGGGCGTGACCATCAGCCATTCCATTTTTGGGAGTGGCGTGCAGCTTCAGGGACTCAGTAGCGAGTACGTGCTCGTGCTGGTCAATGGAGAGCGCGCGGGCGGCCGAAAAGGTGGTGTGCTGGACCTTTCCCGATACAATGTTGAGAACATCGAGCGTATCGAGATCGTGAAAGGCAATCAGTCGGCCCTCTACGGATCGGACGCCATCGGTGGGGTGATCAACATCATTACGCGCGCCAGCCGCGCCCCCCTGGAGCTGGAAATCCACGGCAACGCCGGTGCGGCCGGACGCATGGACTTCGGCGGTGCTTTTGGCGCCAAGGGAGAAGTCTGGACGAGTCGAGTAACTGCGGGCTGGCGTACTGCCGATCCCAACGACTACGAGCCGGACGATCCCGAAACCAGCGTGGACGGCTACGATGAGTTCAGCCTGTCCAGCCACAGTGAAGTGAAGGTGGGGAACTGGTCCAAAATGGAGGGGCGTTTCAGCTACCTTCGCCGCACCACTTCAGGAATCGATGGCGGCACGGACATTTCATCCACCATCTTCGACCGAAGCAACCTCACCGAAATGTTCACCCTTTCGGCGAGCCCCAATTTCTGGATCGGTGAATCGGGCCGACTCAAGGGTACCGCCTACCTCTCGATGTACCGCGACGAGTATCTACAGGATCAGCGCTCGGGCGACCTGCTCGACACCTTCACCGAAACCTGGGAACGCCTGGTTCAGGGTACCCTTCAGTACGATCGCTACTTCGGCGAAAACCACTACGTGTCCATGGGTGTTGAGGGGATGCATGAAGATCTCGAGACCGAGCGTCTCGAGGGCGGCCAGAGTGATCGCCAGCGCATCAGCGTGTTCTTCCAGGACGAGTGGACCTTCCCCTCTCATCTGGCCATCACCCTGCTTCCCGGCATTCGTTGGGATTCGGATTCTCAGTTCGGTGATCACGTAACGCCCAAGCTGGCCCTGAGCCATGAGCTTGGCGAGAAGACCATGCTGCGCGGATCCGTGGGCAAAGGATTTCGCGCGCCGGACTTCAAGGAACTCTACGTGCGCTTCGCCCATCCGGCCATCGGCTATGAGGTCGTGGGCAATCCGGATCTGGAGCCTGAAGTGTCCATGAGTTATTCCCTCGGCGTGGAACGCACCTTCAGCGATAAGCTTTGGGGATCGATCAGCGCCTTCCATCACGACTTCGATAATCTCATCCAGGGTTTGATCACCGAGGAATTGAGCGAGGGCAGCGGCCTGCTCAAAGCCACCTACTTCAATGTGACTCACGCACGCATCCGCGGTTTCGAAACCACTCTGCGCTACCAGCTCCTGAAGAACCTCAATGTGACTTTGGGGTACTCATTCCTGGACAGTCGCGACGAGGACACGGGCAACGTGCTGGACGGACGGCCCACCCATCGCGGAAACGTGAATCTGGATTATCGGCTCGAAGGCCTGAAGACGAACGTGGTGCTGCGCACTTCTTTCGTGGGCGAGCGCTCCTTTAGCGAGGCCTACAGCGGCGTGGAATCTTTCAAGGCAAATCCCTACTCCCTCATGAATCTTCGAATCAGTCGCGACCTCGGCTCGCTGTTCAAGATCTCCATGGGCGTGGACAACCTTCTCAACGAAGGTGATCACGATTACCTGCGCATCGCGCCCCGTCGCGCTTTCGTGGGCATGGGCTATCAGCTTTCGTCTTCCAAGTAACGTTTAATCTCGACAAGGAGTCATGATGAAGAAGCTCACCCTGATCGCAATGGCCGGCATGCTGGCCCTCTTGCTTGGTGCCTGTTCTGACAGCCTCGATCCCGGTGACGGCGAGGAAGTGGAATACGGCTACACCACGGTGGACAACGGTGATGGATCTTACTCCACCACGGCAGTTGTGGGAGGACTGGGCGGCACTGAATTCCAGTACTACAGCCTGGCT
>JACNKJ010000038.1 GCA_014382085.1 bacterium | reverse complement strand
ATTGATTTGATGTTATCCAGAAACGCCTTGCCGTCCAGGTCGATGTATTTCAGCCCCTCCAGTTCAAGGCATATGGTTCTATTTTTTCCCAGGTGTTTTGCGCAAACCGATTCCAGGGCCTGCACGTTGGATTTTTCCAGTCGACCGTATACGTGAATGGCATTGCGGTATTCGGCTACTGCCTTGTCGTGATCACCCAATTGGGTCCAGGCGCGAGCGCGAGTAGAATGCAGATATCCCAACTCGTAGATTTCGCCATTACTGCCACCCAATTCCAGTGCGCGATCGGCAAGCTTCAAGGCCTCCTGGGCGAAACCACGAGCAAGGCGAACACGCGCCAGACGCTGGAGCGCTTCCACAACCATGTCGCCGCGGGGCGCGATGGCTTCAGCCTGATCCAACGCGGATCGCAGATTCGATTCGGCCGCTTCCCAGTCGCCTCTCTGTTCAAAAAGCTCGCCCAGGAATTCATCCGCTAAAGACACCGAGCGCAACTGACGATTCTTCTCTGCCAAAGCTTTGCCCTGTAGCAACAACTGCTCGGCGCGTTTCAGATTGCCGAGACGCGCCTGAGCTCGTCCCAGGGACAGGGTCGTTGAGACCGTCATGGCCTCGTCGCCGTTCTGCTTGGCCAGGCGCCGCGCCTTCAGAAAATGATCGGCGGCTTCCGCATCGCGATGCTGCTTGAAGTGGATGATGCCCATGTTGAGCATAATGTTAATGTGGAGCTTCTGAAGCGAGTGCTCCCTCGCCAGACTCAATCCTTTGCGGGACAGCTCAAGAGCTTCGTCAAAGCGGCAGGCATTCTTCTTAAGAAGTCCAAGGTTCGTATAGCAACAGGTGATTCCCAGGAAATGGTCCACGCGACGGAACGAGGAGAGGGCATCGGTGAAGAATTCCTCAGCCTCGCTGGGATAACCCAGACGCATGTACATGATGGCGATGCGATTGAGAATTTCCGCCACCTCGGCGTGGTGTACGGAATTCTTGAGCAGTTCGTAAGCCTTGAAGCAACTCTTGAGCCCTTCTTCGGGCGAGCCGGTGTTCATGAGAACAGAGCCGATGCGATCTAGGACGATACCGTACTCGAGCGATTCCTCGCGACCCTTCAGTCGCTGCTGAGCCAGGTAGAACCATTCACCGGCCTCACGGAAGAGACCCTTGCGGCGATAACTATCACCCAACTTGAAGGCCAGGCGCCAGAGACTCTCGGTCCTGCCGTCTTCCTGCTCGGCTTGATAGCTTTTCTCATAATATTCCAGGGCCAAAGACCAGTTCTCGGCCGAGAAATAGAAATCCCCCATGGATTCTTGGTCCGTAGTGCTGCGCAGGCTTGGCAAGGACGCGGGCGTCGAGCCAGGCGGAAACTCATGAGGATTAGGGGCGTGTGATTCAAACATGTGCGAAGCCTCCGGGGGACTTGGTGGATCTTCAACGGGTGATTAGAAGAAGAGCATCCAAGCCCAAGGAGTTTTAATACTGAACCACAGCAAAGTACTTGGAGAGACTTGCTTGCAACGTGAGCTTTCCAGCTTCACGGTTTCACCGGGAGCATCGTCGTCACCGTTGCCGCGATCGCCGTCGACGGGATCGTCATCCGGGACAACGGTGGTGTTGTCATCTCCATCCGCAAGATAGATCGAGGGCTCTACCTCGATACTACGCGCCTTCGCCACATCGTTCTCAGTGACGACGGCGAAGCCTGAAACCAAGAAAAACACAATTAAACCGACAATTGGGGTAATTGGCCTGCGCATAATCTTGACTCCTTGAACGAGCCTGATCGGCTCCAGAATTAGAGACCATGAGCCCCCTTTGGGGGGACCATCTTGGTAAAGATAGGGAATTTCAAGATTTGGAGTCAAACCAAGGTTGGGTATTTTCGGCGTCCTTGTGGCTATTCTTCGTCGGAATCCGGGGATGAGCGGCCTTGTAGCCCATATTTTTCAATTTTCCTATATAAATGACTGCGCTGCATGCCTAAAGCCCGTGCCGTCTGGCTGACGTTTCCGTTCCAATCTTTAATCTTTCGAGCTAAAAAGGCCGCCTCGCTCCGCTCTTTGAAGTCCTGGAAGTTCGTGGCTTCAAAAAGGGCCACATCGCCGCCAATGGCCTCTCCCGAGCCGGGGATATCAGCTTCTAATATCTGATCCCCCGAAGCCATGATAAGCAGACGTTCGATCATGTTTCCCAATTCGCGCACATTGCCGGGCCATCGATAATTCTTGAGCTTCTCTAAAGCATCAGGATGTACCTTTCGAATGGGCACACCTAACTCACGGGAATATCGCTCCAGGAAATGTGCGACGAGTAGTGGAATATCTTCTCGGCGATCACGAAGAGGCGGCACCTGAATGGGCACCACGTTCAAACGATAATAGAGGTCTTCGCGGAAGTGATGTTCGGCCGCTTCGGCGAGGAGATCTTTGTTTGTGGCGGCGATTATGCGAACGTCCACTTCTAAGGTTTCCGTTCCACCCACCCTCTCCAGCCGGCTCTCTTGCAAAACTCGCAGGACCTTTGCTTGGGCTTCCAGGCTCATGTCTCCCACTTCGTCAAGGAAGAGCGTTCCGCCGTGAGCCTGTTCGAAGCGTCCGCGACGACGCTGATGTGCGCCTGTGAAGCTACCCTTCTCGTGGCCAAAGAGTTCACTCTCGATTAGTTCGTTGGGGATAGCCGCGCAATTCACTTCGATGAATGGACCCTCTGCACGACGGCTACGGGAGTGGATGGCCCAAGCCACCAGTTCCTTGCCCGAGCCATTGTCACCGGTAATGAGAACCCTCGCCTCGCTGGGCGCGACCTTCTCCACAGCATCCATGACTTCTCGAATAGCCAGAGTCTTGCCCACGATTTCGTGACGACCCTTGAGCTTCTCTTGGAGTTGTTGCTTGTCCCGTCGAAGGCGTCCCTGGGTCAGAGCATTTCGCAAGGTCACGAGAATGCGATCGGCGTCCAGGGGCTTCTCCAGAAAATCGAAGGCACCGAGTTTGGTGGCCTCCACCGCGGTCTGCACGTCGCCGTGACCCGAGATAATTACCACGGGTGTCTCGATTTTACGTTTGCGTATTTCCGTGAGGGTTTCCAGCCCGTCGATGCCGGGCATCTTGATGTCTAGGAAAACTAGGTCGTAGCGTTCCTTGTCCAACTTAAGCAAACCGACCTGCCCGTCGGGAGCATCGTCTACACTATGATCCTCATAGCGCAGGATCTTTCCAAGAGAATCTCGGATAGCGGCTTCGTCGTCGATGATCAGGATGTGGGCGACTGTCATGGGGCTCCTCACGGCTCGCGATGAATATACCGCTCCGGCCTTGAGACGCCAAGAGATTCAATGATTGGAGCTGGGATCTACCAAAGGAAGCCGAAATCCAGGACCTTTCTAAGGCCCAGCGTGAATTGCCAATCTTCGATGAGCCCTCCTGTTTCCAGGAAGCTGAATCGCCGGTTGCGCTCGGCCTCCAGTTTCAGATTCCATGTGGGCAACAGGCTCCAATCCAGGCGCAGAAGACCGCTTGCTCCCATATCGCGCTGAGCTTCCTCTTCGTCATAAAGGCTCTGGTAATTGTCGAGGCTCAGTCGCGCGGTGAGCGTTTTGGCTTCCGACCATCGATAGCGAAGACTCAGCTGAATCTGGAGGATACGAAATCGATCGCTGCCGCTCTCGCCGAAACGGCTTTCCTCGCCAAGGAGTGTCAGTTCTACGGGTAGGGATGTTTCATCGAAAAGACTCACCTGCCCACGGCCCTCCATTCGGCGTTCACGACTGCGAGAGAAAGTCCAGATTTCATCGCTCAATGTGTCGGGATTGAACCCTGAGAAACTGGCCAATAACTCCAGGCGTACCTGGCGCGGTAGTTTGAAAGAGAGATGAGCTTCGCTCTCCCAATAGTTGCCGGGGCGATAGAAACCGTCATAGTCATCCCAGCTTTCCCGCCCCCAATCTCCGCGCCAGGAAAGATCGCTGGTCGCACCGAAGCGATCTGCAGCGAGGCCGAGCTTCCATAGACTTCCGCCAGGGCGTTCATAGGAGTTTAGAGCCGAGGGGTCTTCCACCTCGTGCTGCTCCAAAGCGGCGCGGGATCGAAGACTCCAACACTCTCCCACAAATCGGCTCAATCGCAGGGTCCACTCGAGCCCACTGCGATTTGAATGAGAACGTTGTATGTAACGTTCATTCTCCAGCTGAATTTGGAATCCCGCTTCCATAGAACCCGGCAGATAGATAGAGAGCCTAGCCTCGCCGGAAGAATCATGGCGATCGCTTATCACGGAATCCGGCTCGGGATAGCTAAGGCGAGAGTGATCCCATTCAAGTCTCAAAGAGTGAAAGTCTGCCGTCCAGGATATACCGGTTCCTAAGCTGAGCGATTGGCTGGATTGTTCACGTTCCTCAATGAGTAGAAGGGCATCGGGATCGAAACTCAAAATAGGCAGGCTCAATTTGCCGGGATCTCGCCGTGATACTTTCAGAAAGGCACTTGCCTCGATGCTTTTCTTATCTGAGGCGAAATCCATAGCTGCAGCTGTCAATCGTTCAAAGAGATCTTCACGCGCCGATAATGCGAGTCCGTAATCCACTGGACCCAATTGGATCTGTGACAGACGAAGATCCACCGAACCGATCAGCTCATCCAAACTCAGGGAGTCACTTCGATAGGACTGAGAACCAAGGGTGCCGCCGCCCTCCCAGTTGGTGGCGGCGGCGGGCGCAATGAGGACGCTCCCCAAGATGAGAATCCCGGGGAGCTTTCTATACAAGTATTCGGCGGGTTTCGGCATCGAACCCTTCAGGCTTCTTCTATTGGTAACGACGATTCAGATTCTCGACGACTTCCGCCACCTCGCCCACCTGCTTCAACCAAGTCCTCATGTTGCCTTCCCGATTCCAATCGGCCAGGCGATCAAAGCGCTGAGCCAGCTGATCGTTTCGAGCTCGGAGGGTTTCAAATGCCGGAAGAAAATTCTCATCCAACCAGGCCGAGTGCAGCCTAGCCGCTGCGGGATCCTCCGCTTGCATGAGAGTCAGGTTCCTCTCGTACTGATTCAGGGTTCGTGTGAGTTCACGTTCTCTTCGCTGGTTTTCTGTATTCAGGTTAGAGGCTCGCGTAACCAGCCTTCGCACTCGCCTAAGCTTCTGAGTGACCTGCTTGACCTTGGCAGTATTCCAATGAAGTCGCTGGCGCTGGCTTCCAGTCAGATTCGAAGGTGGATTTTGCGCTAGGCCCATGAGAAAGCCGTTTTCAATCTCTCTCCAAGGACTCAAGATTTCGTTACGAATAAATCGCCCTAAATAGAGGTACTCATCTTTTTGAAGATTGTCCTCTAGGCGACGAACTCCCTTTTCATATTGGGACAACTGCCCGGAACCTCGCGAACCCAGGCGAGCTTCGAGGCTTTCCAAACGATCTTCCAGGGGAGAAGCGTCCGCGGGCAAACTGGTCAGAAGCCCCAGGACCAGGAGAAGAGGAAGGATTCTTTTTAGGGATATCATGATCTCACTCGATTTCTGCCGATTTGCCCAGGAATCTGCAAGGCTGAGACCAGTTGGGCTTCCAGATGAGAGACATTGCACAAGTGACTCAGGCCCTTTCAGTTAGATGGTCTACTCAAAAACTGCTCACTGGGGAATCCTCTGTTTATTCTCCCATTTGGTACGGTACTGTTCCTCAGGGTTCTTCCTTCTCGGAGTCCTCCGCATTGCCCAAACCGTGTTTTTCCAGCCGATAACCCAGAGTTCGGCGCGTGAGCCCGAGCAAGCGCGCGGCGGCCGACTTATTCCCTCCGCTCCGATCCATGGCCTGAACAATCAAGTCTTTCTCCAATACTTCCAGAGAAATGCCCTCTTCGGGCAGGCGATAGGCAAGGCCACCATCGCTCCTTTGAGAGGCGCTCAAAGGAGGCAAATCTTCAAAGTCCAGAACCGAACCGCTCGAAAGCACCATGGCTCGCTCCAGTACGTTTTCCAACTCACGCACGTTGCCCGGCCAAGGATGAGATTGCAGTACCTTCAAAGCATCGGCGGTAAGGTTCGTCACCTTGCGGCCTGTACGCTCGGACAATCGCTTAAGGAAGAAATTCGTGTAGAGCTCTAGGTCGCCAAGTCGTTCACGCAAAGGTGGAAGCTCGATACGGATGACGTTAAGGCGATAGTAAAGATCTTGCCGAAACGCATTCTGGGCAACCATGGCCTCGAGGTCGCGGTGGGTAGCGGCCACGATACGAACATCAACGGAGATGTCCTTATTGCTGCCCACTCTTTGCAATACTCGTTCCTGCAACACGCGAAGAACCTTGGATTGAGTGGCTGCGGCCATATCGCCGATTTCGTCGAGTAGAAGTGTGCCGCCATGGGCGAGTTCGAATTTCCCCGGCCTTTCACTAACGTCAGTAGCCGCTCCTTTCACCACACCAAAGAGCTCGGCCTCAAGCAAGCTGTCGACCAGGGCCGCACAGTTCACCTGCACAAATGGCCCATTCTTTCGCTTGCCATGTTCGTGCACAGCCCGTGCGATGACCTCTTTACCCGTGCCGCTTTCTCCCAAAATCATCACGGTGGAATCACTGGCGACCACGCGTGGAAGCATTTCATAGATGCGTCGCATTCCGGGACCGCCCCCTACACTCATGTCGCCGAAGGTGCCGGCCGTGTCATTGGCTGTGGCAGTGGCCTTGGCGGCAGAATCCGTGGCGAGACTGGCGCGGACCTTTTCAGCCAGTGCGGTCATGCGTACGGGCTTGGCTAGGTATTCCACCGCACCCCAATCAAGGGCGCG
>JACNKJ010000060.1 GCA_014382085.1 bacterium | reverse complement strand
GCTGACGGAGAGCGACCAAGTCAATATCCTGCAGCATGCATGTTGATTTTTTGTTGATTTTTGCTATCATAGTCTGGCTGACAGTGGAGGCTCTCTTGGAAACTATCTGCCTACCCCTCACCGATCGCCAGGAAACGGTTCTCCGCCTGGTTATCCAATTCTTGGGCAGGCAGGGATATCCGCCCACCATCGCGGAAATCCAGGCGGGCTGCGAACTGTGCAATCCCGGATCGGTCTCCAGGGCTCTATCCGGGCTCATTCACAAGGAATACCTCAGGCGGGAGAAGGGCCGACACCGCGGACTCAGGCCCAGGACGGCGGCCCTGGTCTATTTCAGCCGCCGCGGCTGGGATTGGCCCGGCTCCAATAGCGCGGAAAATGGGAAATGACTATGGAAAGACAGAAAAGAGTGATTATCTTCAGCACCCCGACATGCAGTCACTGCGTGAAGGCGAAACGCTATCTCAAAGACAAAGGGATTCGTTTCAAGGACATCGATGTCTCCCGTGACATGAAGGCTGCCCAGGATATGGAACGCCGGACAGGCCAGCGCGGGGTCCCCGTACTACTCATTGATAACAAGCCCGTTGTGGGTTTCGACGTTTCGAAGATCAACCGTCTTTTAGACATCGTATAGCAGACGAGAAAAGGAGTCCTTTCCATGAAGATTAAACCTCTGGACGATCGCGTTCTTCTCGAGGTCCTGGAAGAGGAAGAGACCAGCGCCGGTGGAATCATTATTCCCGATACCGCCAAGGAGCGGCCCCGCGTGGGTAAGATCCTCGCCGTCGGTACCGACGAGGAGCTCCAGGAACTCATCAAAGAGGGCAACCAGGTTCTCTTCGCCAAGTACAGTGGCGACGAAGTGAAGGTGGACGGCAAAGACATGCTGATCATCTCCCGCGGCGACATCCTGGCCGTGGTCGAGTAAAACCGCCTCTTAGATCATGGAAAACCCCGGACCGCAGGGTCCGGGGTTTTTCCATATCGTCCTACTTTTAGTAGAGGGATTTCAGCGAGGTCCAGGTGCCGAGCTCTGCGGCTTGGCTTCCATCCAAGGTGCCGGCGCCGTCCAGGGACACGTCGTCATTGCCGTTGCCGGGCGGCATCTGTGTGGTCTCGCCCACGGCCATAACCTTGATGGTGTGCGGCGCCAAAGGCAGCCCCACAACCTTGATGTACCAGTAGACGCCCGGATTGGACCAGCTATCCACGTAGGCCACGGAATTGCCGTCCACCCAGATTTCCACACAGCCGTCATTGCTGTCGGAACCAAAGGCGATGACTTCCATGGTGTGGGGGCCGGGGATGGTCGTCTGAGCCCAATCGCCCACGTTCCGCAGCCAAATGAAAGTGCCGTCGCCGTCGATGTAACTTCCCGTGTTGTTGCCCACTGTCCAATCACCGTAATCCTGGGATCCTCCGTAGTAGCCGTCATGCCACCAGACCGTGGTGGGCAGAGTGCCAACATGGAAAGTCGCGGTCACCGGACCACTGGCCAACCAAATGGGGATGGCCGCGCCGGCCGTTAGGGTAAGAGCCAAACTCAGAGTCGTCGCAACCAGTATCGCTTTCATCGTCGTTTTCATGATCTCAACTCCTTGGGCCACCATGTTTGCATTCCCGAACAAAGAATAGCCTCGCTCGCAAGCTGATGCTGTAATGGCGCTTACAGAAACAGCTATTCGGGTCTTTTTTGCGAAAAACCTTTGTGCCGCAAAGAGATGGCCAGAGGTGTCCTGATCTTGTTCGCGTGAATAACGCGTGCTTGAAAGAAAGGTGGCCTCCTGTGAGAGTGGGCGTCATGGAAACTACGGACAAAATCGGAGGGGGCGAGCCCAGGAATCTGCTCGCCGGCGAACCTTTCGAGATTTGGGTCCGGCGAAGCCGTGACACCCTTTTCGCCACGCTCATGCGCATCCTGCGCGACGAGAGCGAGGCGGAAGACATTCTTCAGGACACCTACCTCCGGGCCTATACCCGTCTCGGTTCTTTCCGGGGCGAGGGTGACCCCATCGGATGGCTTCGCCGCATCGCCGTGCGCCTGGCACTCAATCGCATTCGGGCGCGCAAGCTTCGGCGTTGGCTTCCCCTTTCTTTCGGTTCAGTTGAGGAAGGTCTTCAGCCCCCCGACAAGAAGTCGCTTCCCGACGCCGACGCCGCTCTGGCCCAGCAGCGCTCGCGCCTGGAAGAACTCATCGCAAAGTTGCCCGCCAAAGCGCGTGTGGCTTTTTCGCTGAGAGTGCTGGATGACCGCCCTTACGATGAGATCGCGGAAGCGATCGGTAGCAGCGAAGCCACGGTGCGAAGCCTGGTGTCGCGAAGCCGCAACCGACTCGAGTCCGAGATCCAGCAAAGAGGTTGGAACGATGAATGATCGCAAACTCCGGGACATCCTGGAAAGCAAACCGCCCGAACTTAAGGGCGAAGCCGCCCTGCGTATCGAAGCCCGGGTTAGGGAAAGGATGGAAGCGGGCCCCCGCAGGCCAGGCCGTACTTGGGCCTTGGCCATTGCGCCGGCCATGCTCGTCATCCTCGCCTTGTTCTGGCTTCTGCCGCGCGGCGGAAACACTCCCGAGTTTTTCCTGGTCAACGAGGATCAGTTTGTAGAGTACCTCAGCCAGATGGAAAACACGGGGGGCGATCTCAGTGAGGTTTTAGAGCTCGAATACGAACTCGACAGCGACGACTGGTCGAACGAGCAACGCGAAACCTTCATGAATGAACTTGAAACTTTCAGCCTGGACACGATCTAGGAGGATCATCATGAGAAAGATCACCCTTACCCTAATCATCGTCCTGATGGCCGGCGCCGCCTTTGCACAGCCGCCCGGCAGAAAGTCCTGGCGTGGAGAGAATGAATCCGAACGACCGCCGCGCGAGATGATCGAAGCCTTCCGGCTGTTCAAACTCACCGAAGAACTCGAATTGACGGAAGAACAGACCACGAAGATCTATCCCATACTGGCCGAGTTAAACAACTCTCGCGAAGAAAGCCAAAAGGCCATGCGCGAAAAGATGAAGGAACTGCGTGATCTCCTCGACGAGGAAAAGGTCGACGATCGCAGCGCCGCCAAACTTGCTCTGGAAATCCACGACATGCGCTACGAAAACCATGAAGCGCATCACAAGGTTCAGACTCGAATTATGGATCTGCTGGACGACGGTCAAAAGGCCAAATTCGTGCTCTTCGACCAGATGTTCGAACGCCACCTGCACAATGTGAAAGAACGCATGCACGATCGCAGGGACGGAGAGGGGCGGCCCGGACCTCCTGGCGGGCATCCTGACGGTCCACCTCGGCGGAGATAAGCTCCGGCCACCAAGCACCCAAAGAACCCGGCCCATCGGTCGGGTTTTTTGGGTCTTTTTGGATTGTTGCCAAGATTCGTGGCGCTGGCTAAAGTCACGGCCTTCCCGTCGAAAGGAAATCCATGGACTGGCTCCAGCGCCTTTTCGCTCCCATCGAAAGCTTCCTCATAAATTTGGAATCCAGGATCACGCCCAGCGATGGACTCATGAAGTTCCTGGGAGATATCGACAGCTGGGTTTGGGGAAACTTCCTGGCCTTCATCCTTGTGGGCACGGGCATCTTCATCGCCTGGAAGTTTCGCTTCATTCAGCTCCGAAAACTGGGGCACGCCATCAATCTGGTGCGTGGCAAGTACGACGATCCCAATGACGAGGGGGACATCAGTCACTTTCAGGCACTGGCCACGGCACTTAGCGCGACCATCGGCACGGGGAACATTGCGGGTGTGGCCACGGCCATTGTAGCCGGTGGTCCCGGCGCGGTTTTCTGGATGTGGGTCACGGGGCTATTGGGCAGCGGACTCAAATTCACCAGCTGCACCTTGGGAATGAAGTACCGGGAGTTCGACGAAAACGGAAACGCTGCCGGCGGGCCCATGTACTATCTGGAACACGGACTGGGCAGTCGTTGGCTCGGCTCGCTCATCAAACTGGCCGTGATCGTCTCCAGCTTCTTCCTGGGACGATGGATCTTAGGAAATCTCGCCGGGGAAATGAACCTGTGGCTGCGCGCCATCCTGCACGGACTCATCATGATCGCCACCGTGGGCATCTTCTGGTGGTTTTCCAAATATTGGTCCCGCTGGACCGCCCCCGCAGCCGCCCGCATGGCGCCCACTCTTGAGCGGCTAAGATTTCACAAGTGGCTGGCCGTCTCCTTCGCGCTTTTTGCCGCCATCGCCAGCTTCGGCATCGGCAATATGATTCAGGCCAACAGCATGGCCCTTCCCTTGGAAGAGAGCCTGCACATTCCGCGCATCGCGTCGGGAATCATTTTCGCCATTCTCGCGGGAATGGTGATCATCGGCGGCATTCGCCGCATCGGCAGAGTGACCAGCAAGCTCACACCCATCATGAGTGTGATCTACGTGGTGGGGGCCGCCTTCATTCTGATCAAGAACGCATCCCTGGTGCCCGACGCCTTTCAATTGATCTTCTACCACGCCTTCAAGCCCACGGCCGCGGCCGGCGGATTCATGGGCAGCACGGTAGCTTTCGCCATTCAGCATGGCGTGGCGCGCGGAGTTTTCAGTAATGAGTCGGGGCTCGGCAGCGCACCCATCGCCCACGCGGCGGCGAAAACCAAGGAACCCGTGCGAGAGGGACTCGTGGCCATGGTCGGGCCCTTCGTGGACACTTTGCTCATTTGCACCATGACGGCCCTCGTCATTCTTGTTTCCGGCGCCTGGACCCAAGTGGACGGCGCAACTGGCGCGCAACTGGACAGTACCCTTCTCAGTAAAACCGCCTTCGAGATTGGATTGCCGGGTTACGGCGGTCACATCGTTTCGGTGGCCATCGTGCTTTTTACTTTTTCAACCATCATCGGATGGAGTTACTACGGCGATCGCAGCGTGGATTATCTCTTCGGCCATCGCGGCATCAAAATCTATCGATGGATCTACATCCTACTCATACCTCTCGGCGCCGCCATGAAGGTGAAGCTTATGTGGACCATCGCCGACATCACCAATGGGCTCATGGCATTCCCCAACCTAGTCGCTCTGATATTCCTTACCCCTGTGGTGGCCAAGATGACCAAAGAATACTTCAGTCGAGAGCAGAGGCCCCTTCGATGAACGAAAAGAACATGTGGGATGAGCG
Organism: bacterium; assembly: GCA_014382085.1. Taxonomy (GTDB): domain Bacteria; phylum Krumholzibacteriota; class Krumholzibacteriia; order JACNKJ01; family JACNKJ01; genus JACNKJ01. The sequence continues at coordinate 1,642 of JACNKJ010000060.1, read as the reverse complement.
TTTCAAAGATGAGGGTTTTGTCTACGGCACCAAGCCCAATGGTTTTCTCGAATCGGTGGCTGGCAAGTTCAAACCTGGCGGTCGCCTGCTTTCCCTTGGAGCCGGAGAAGGGCGTAATGAGGTTTGGCTGGCCGAGCGCGGCTTTCAGGTAACGGCGGTGGACAGTTCTCAGGTGGGTCTCGATAAGCTACAGCGCCTGGCCGCCGAGCGCGGCGTACAGGTGGAAACCATTTTTGCCAATGCACTGGACTACATTCCCCAAGCCGGAGCCTACGATGCGGCCATTCTCATCTTCCTGCATGTAGGATCTCAGCTTCGTCCAAAGTTGCATGATAGTCTTTGGTCTGCATTAAGACCTGGCGGCTTTCTAGCCATGGAGCAATTTCGTCGGGAACAGATCGAAAGGGAAAGTGGAGGGCCACGCAATATCGATATGCTCTATCATTCCGAGGAAATTCCTCGCGACTTTCCCCATGCGGACATTTTGATCCACCAAGTGTTGGAAAGAGATTTGGATGAGGGTGCATTGCACCTGGGCGCGGCCTGCCTGCTCCAAGTGCTGGCTCGCAAGCCTGACTAGTGAAGCCCCAGCCCTCTAAGCTCAAGACGACACTCAGAGTCCTCCCCGACTAAGTGCAATTCCATTTGATGGATCTTGCTCAGGTCCAATTCCGCTCGCGGCAGGGGTATGCTCAAACTTCGTGATTCACCAGCTCTCAGATGCAAGCGATAGCTCCAGCGCGTTTTTCTAAATCCAGCTTGTTCCAGAACCAGATCGATAAGGCAAGGCTTCTTGCTTTCAAGAAATAGATCCAAGTTTAGAAATCCATCGCGCCGCCAGTCGCGCAACCTTGGCTTGAATCGCAGCTTGGAATGATCCGAATTCAAAATGAAAGATACACCACCCTCCTCAAGCAACTTCAAATCGGCCGCACCCTTCCAACCCCAGGCCGCGCCATTTTCATCGAACAAGGTTCGTGATTGACCGTCGCCTCTTTTTTTCAGGGCCTCCATTTCCCGAACCAGATGCAAGGCGATGTCTTCTTCACCACCCAAGTATGATCCCGCCGCCAAACGCCAATGAAGTATCTTTGCGGGATCTTTGTCCCACTCAAGCAATGAACGGGCAGGCGCAAGCGCTGCAATGCGCTCGGCGAGCAATGCAGGGTCATCCCGCAACAAGAGATAGTAGGCCAAGTCGCCCAGCCCATCCTCGTAGTGAAATTCAAAGGTGCTATCCGACTCATTCACAAGTAGCTCTCGAAGACCGGCACGCCATGCGGCTAAGGGCAAGATGCGCGCAGCTAGGGGATCGCCTCCCTGGCCTGGCAGATCACAAAGAGTTTGCGGAGCAAGCTCAGCGGAAGAGGAATGCTCCAAGGACAGAGCAATATCTGCCAAGGTCGCCGCGCGCCCTCCCTTTGGACGCTCGAGGGGAATGTTCAGGGGAAGATCGAAATCCCAAAGCTGTATCCGAAGAGGTATGTCGGATGTTTCCGAATCGGATTGTGCGTGCAGGTAGCCCGAATATACGCCTGCCGCCGCTTCGAAGGGAGGGGTCCAGTCCAGTCGATACCACCCGCCAGTAGTGTCATCGTTTTCGTATGCACCTAGATAGTCGCGCCAAGACCGGCTTTGCGCG
>JACNKJ010000238.1 GCA_014382085.1 bacterium | reverse complement strand
GCGGGCCGGATCGGTAAAGAGAACGTCGTGGAAAGGCGGCTCATCCTCAGGAAAAGCGCCCAGGCTGAGCTCTGCCTCAAGGTTTAGAGTTTCCAAGTTCGCCTGAGCCATAGCCAGGGCCAGGGCATCGCGCTCCATGCCCAGGGCCTTGCCGCCCGCCTGGGCCAAGCGACTGAGGTCGCCGCCGCCGCCGCATCCAAGATCGAGCACCCGACCCAGAGGCGCCAGGCGTCTGGCTCGGTGCATGGCGGGAGGATGGGAGCTGGCCTGTTCGAGCAATTCGGGCGTGAAATAGAGTTCATCTCCCCGAGGGAACTTGGCGGGAGCCTTGCGCCGGGCCTCGGTCAGACGCAGGGCCAGGGTCACCACCTCGATACTGTGGTCCCGGCGCAGCGATTGAATGAAGGCTGGACGCGCGCATTCCTCGGGCCCCACCTGGGCCAGATGTGCCAGCAGGGCCGCACCTTCCTGAGTGCGCAGAAAAATCAGGGGGCTATGCGCATCGATCCTCACGCAATCTCCTTTATCTCGCCGGAAGCCTGCACTATCATAGCGCAGATTATGCGCCGAATCCCCCACTCATATGTTTGGGCCATGTTGTCCCTTTTCGCCGTGCTTTCGGTGGCTTGCAGCCTCAAGGTGGAAGACCTACCGGTGAACGAGCGGCCAGTGCTGGGCAGCATCCAGATCGATCCTGAGGAAGTGGTGCCCCTTGACACCCTTCGCTTATCCATCAACGCCACCGACCCCGAGGGCGACGACTTGGGCTTCAGTTGGAGCGCCGGCAGTCTGGGCACCTGGGTGGATGACATCGCCAACGACTCCATTGTGGGATGGGTCGCGCCCAGCAGTTTTGTGGGTGTGGACTCGGTGACCTTCACCGTGAACGTATTCGACTATGACACGCAACACCCGGTTCAGGCGCGACGGAGCTTGCCCGCGGAAGAGCGCTTCGGCGAACTCATCGTCACAGTCCGCGACTTGGACGGCAACCTCTTGGAAGTGGATTCCCTCGCGGTGATCGGAGTGGACACCCTGCTGGCCGATCCCCCATCCAGTGTTTTCCATTTTGAAACCGTGCCCTGGGGTATTCAATCGGTACTCGCATTTCAGAGCGAAACCCACTACGGCGCAGGAGAGTTCTTCGCAGGATATCCCCAGCCCGACACCATCTTGCCCGGCGTGATCCGCGAGACGGACCTGCGCCTGGCACCCCGCAGCCTCTGCCTCATTCCCGGCGTGGTGGGTGAGGGCCTGGGCGACAACTACCTGGACACAATTCAGGGCGGCGTTGATTGGTGCGAGGCCGAGGGAGCGGACACGCTCTACCTGCTGCAGCGTGACTATTTTCTGGCGAGCCAGTCAACGCCACGCGGCAGCGCGGCGATCATTTTGAATGAACGCGATCTCTACATCTCGCCCTTCCCGGGCGAAGGACCCCTCTGGCTCAATGTAAGTGCAGATCGAAACGAAATCGGTTTCTACATGACCGGCGAAGTCAGTGAAAACTGCATCATCGAGGGCATCGCCCTTCTTGGCGCTTCCGATTCCGGCACCATGCTTGACGGCGCAGGGGGAACCTTCCGCGGCTGTCGATTCGCCGGTGCGAAGAAGAGCTTCCATTTCATGGGCGAAGAAGGGGACATCCTTCAGCTTGAGCAGGTGGAAATGCAGGGCGGCGACTACGGTCTCTACCAAGAGGGCGGGCAGGTGGACGCGAGCGCCTGCCTCATCGCCGACATGTCCTGGTATGGAATCTACATGAAAGATGGCGGCGGAACGCTGCAAAGCATGACTCTGGTGAATCACACCGTTGCCGCGATCTATACCGAGAATGCCCAACCACTTTATCTGGATCGATCCATTCTCGCCGGAAACGGCAAGGGCTGCTTTACCTACTGGGGTCTGCCGCCGGGGCTGAGTTGCAATCTGTTTTGGGACAACGAGGTGAATCTCTACGGCGTGCCGGGCAATGATTTCATCGAGGACGATCCGCTCTTCTGCGACCCCGATTCGGGCGACTGGCGAGTGGACGCCACGAGTCCCGCGCTGGGCGACGCCTGCGGTGACATGGGCGCATTCGGTGATTGCGAATCGCCGGGCAGTCCCTTCTTGGAAGGTCCCTGATGAGAGTTTTGCTACTACTCATGCTCATTCCCGCTTTAGCGGCGGCGGACTATGTGGACCCCTACGGCCTGCCTTCGGGCAGCGCCTCTCTGGCTCTGGCCACACAGGAAGACATCGGTGGTGGCTTCAGCGTTGAGGCCTTCGACTTCGCGACGGCGGAAGTGCTCAGCGACGCCTACATAGACCATGTGAGCAGGGGCATCGGCGATCTTATATTCTTCGAACTGGAATTCGGTTCTGCTGACAGCTACCTTCGCGCGCCTGAAGGGACCGACGGTTTCGATCGCAGTTTAATCGGTCATCTTGGACCCTTGGACTTGGGCGAAATACAGCACATGGTAGATGTGGAATTATCGGTGACGGCTCTCGCGGTGGAAGGTGACGCCTACGTGCTTCTTCAGATTCAAGCGGAGGCCCTGCCCGAAACCACGGCGGTGAAATTCCGCCTTAGCAACCTGAGCGCCGATCAGATTCAGTTCGACTGGGCTTGGCAACCCAATAGCTCTCGCTACTTCGAGCCGAGTCCTGCCGAGTCCATGGACTTTGGCGAGCTCAAGCGAATCTGGTAACAGCTACCAGGTCATGTTTTCCAGGTGCTTGACCAAGCGATTCATGGTGGGATACTTCTTCAGGATAAGCGTGTGCTTGAGCCCGCACACTATTTCCTTCACTGCGGTCGGCTGCCTCGCGTAAAGCCGCTGCCCACCCAGCGCATCGTAGAAAATTCGAATTGAATCAAGCACATCGGTACGTCGATTTTCCGCCTTGCTATCGTCCAGGTGGAAAAGGTCGAGCAACTTAAGTTCGAAACTCAAACCGCTTCGCCGAACGATGACATTGCCCGGATGCAAATCGCCGTGGTACTCCCCAGCCTGATGAATCTCCGCCATGCCCTTGGCGAGCGCGTGGAGCAGATGCAAGCCCTCGAATGGCCGCACACGCCTACCGGGCTGGCGGCTTAGGAACTCGCCGAGGATATCCCCTTCCACGTATTCCGAAATCAACACGGTGATAGGCGTGCGCCGAAAGGTGATGCTCTCTTCGGTGTGATACTGAATGGGCAAGGCACAATCTCTTAGGCGATGCAGCTTGCGCGCGTAGAGGCGTGAAGCCTTGCCGCCGGGATTGCGCGCGGGGAAGAAGAACTTCGCGGCACGCTCGATGCGCGTTCCCTTTTCAATAACGCGATACACTTCGCCTTCCCATCCTCCACCGAGCTTGGTGAGGATGCTGTACTTCCCCGCAATAATGCGTCCGGGAAAAAAATTGAAGGCTTCGATTTTCTCAGGCATTTAACCGCTCTTACCGAAAAAGAATTGGGCGATGAAACCGGCCAAGGGTGGGAAAACCAGTACCGAGGCTAAACGTATAAGCGTGAGACGCCATCCGAGTATACCCACTTCCATGGGCAGGCGCCCGAGAGACCAGAGGGACCATCCTGTTAGGAAGGCCACCATGGTTCCCACACCCGCTCCTGAGCGCATGAGACCGGCGGCGAGGGGAAGGCTTACATAGGGGCCACCCGGCGCCAGGCCACCCGCGACCGAACCCAACATGATGCCGCGCCAACCCGAAGACTCGCCCACCCACCTGGCAATGAGTTCCTGAGGTATCAGAACCTGGATCATGCCCGCCATAACAAAGGCGAACACTAATAGGGGAATGATCTGCCACAGCATGGACCCCGCCACGCGCAGACCGGCCACAGTTTCACCCTGCCCGCGGCTTATGCCGATGGCCAGCAGGATGAGGGCGATCCCGCCCATGATCAGTGTGGGAACGAGCATGCGCATGGCAGGCAGACTAGCATAAGAAAAGAGCAGATTGAAGTATAGGAACGCAGATTTCAAGCCCTGGAATTTGCTACTTCCGCAAGAGCTTGAATGCGTGATCGCCTGAACCGGTAGCGATGTACTGACCGATCCACAGCATGGCCAGCGACTCCAGATAAGCGGAGCTTTCAATGCCGCCCTGATCGATGACCAGCCATCCGAGCTCTTCGATGAGCCCGGTCACCGTGACCTTGGCCGGCTCGTCGTTGCCGCAGATGAACATGTCGGGCGGGCCGCCTGGGAAGTCGGGATCGACCATGTGCGGATTACCGACGATGTTGAAGGCCTTGACCACATGAGATTCAGGTAACCAAGATTGAATCTGCTCCCCCGCAGAACCGTCGCCGTTGGTGGCCAAGCTTGGAGCTTTGCCTTCGGAAAAGATCAGAGGATTGGTGGCGTCTATCAGAACCTTGCCGGCCAAGTTTCCAGGCTCGGCAAGCTCAATAGCGTTGGCTGTACCGGCCCAGAGCGTTGCGAGAATCGCCACGTCGCAGAAAGCCGCCGTTTCGGAGAAGCTTTTCGCAGTGACCAAGCCCTGGTTTTTTTTAACCCAGTTAGCGACCCGATCCTGTTTGGGATCGCGAGATCCCATCATGACTTCGTGGCCACGATTGGCGAATCCGGTGCCAAGGACCTGTCCTACGTCGCCGCTGCCAAGGATGCCGATTTTCATTTCCTCTCCAGTATTGAGCATGGTTCATTGCTCTGCACTAAACAAAACTATTCTAGAATTTCAAGCCGAAATCTGAGTAAATTCGTGCAATTTCTAGGCTTATAGGTATTCTTAACTGAAAACTCAAACCAGCAGTTCGGTTATGTTGTGCTTACCATTCTTCTTGTTCGTAGGCGTTTCCATCCAATAAATCGAGACCTAGTCAGGCCAGCGCTCGGTTGGATATTGGATGCAAAAAGGCCCTCGGGTTCAAGTAAAACCCAAGGGCCGTTTTAGTTGCTAGGCTCGGCCTCTTCGACTGCGGCCGCGGCCCGATGAATTCCCCCACTTGTTCCACCTTTTCCCAGCGGGGCGGTCCTCGCGCGTGTGACCTCGAGGAGCGGAGTTGCGCTGAGGCCTGGGCTCCGCTTCAGCTTCGAAGCCCTCTACCTGCTTTCGAGGAATCTTAGAGCCGATCATGCGCTCGGTGGCGCGAAGCCAACTGTGATCGCTTCCGGTCACAAATGTACAGGCGATACCTTCAAGTTCAGCGCGGCCCGTTCGGCCGATGCGGTGTGTGTAGGCCTCGGGTGTGTTGGGCACGTCGAAATTGATCACGTGAGAGACACCGCTCACATCGATGCCACGGGCGACGATGTCAGTTGCCACAAGGATGTCGTACTTGCGAGTGCGAAAGCCGCGCATGGCCTGATCGCGTCGGGCTTGGGACAGGTTGCCTTGAATGCCCACGGCGCGGTGGCCGGCCTTGCTGAGTTGTTCGGCCAAGCGCTTGGCGCGATGCTTGGTGCGCGTGAAGACGATGGCCGAATTGCAATCGTCGCGGCGCAGCACATGCTCGAGCAGGTTGCGCTTCTGCTGCTCGGAAATCATGACCAGCGCGTGATCGATGGTCTCCACCGGTGCGCTACTGCTCAGCTCCACCACCTTCGGTGTTTGCAGTAGATCGTCGGCCAGGCCGCGAATCTCTTTGGGCATCGTGGCGGAGAAAAGCAGGTTTTGCCTTTTCTTCGGAAGCGCGGCGAGGATTTTCTTGATGTCCGGCATGAAGCCCATGTCGAACATGTGATCGGCTTCGTCGATGACGAGGGTCTCGATATGATCCAAGCGCAGGATACCTTGCTGCAGCAGATCCAAAACACGACCGGGACAGCCCACTACGAGCTGGGGACGGCGGCGAAGCTGATCCACCTGATTGCGAATGGAAACACCACCATAGATGGTGACCAACTTCACCGGTGTGAAGCGGGCAAGGGTGCGAGTTTCTTCAGCGATCTGGTTTGCCAATTCGCGGGTGGGAGCGAGCACTAAAGCGCAGGGGCCCTTACGGGGTTTCTGCATGATGCGCTGCAGCAAGGGCAGTGCAAAGGCCGCGGTTTTACCCGTACCGGTCTGGGCTAGCCCAAGGACGTCGCGGCCATCGAGGCCCGCGGGAATGGTGTCCAATTGAATGGGACGGGGGTTGATGAATCCTGCGGCCTGGATTCCCTGCATAAGTTTTGCGTCGAGCCCGAAGTGGTCGAATCCACCTCGTGCTGAGCTTTCAGTATTAGGCATGTATTGATTGATCTCCGCCGAGAGCGTGCAGGACATAACTGTACGGTCGGCTGTAGATTTCCGACCCATACAACAGCGAAGGGCAAGAGGGGGTTGCTTTGCGGCGCGACCTCAAGGGAATGAACAAAGGTCCTGTTGTTCGCCGCTGCCGGGCGGGAGCCCGATCAAGGTTTATAAGGTAGTCGATTTGATGTGCTTACGCTAGCCTAATGATTGTTGTCCCTTATGCCTCATCACTTGCCCTTGTTACCCAATGCGTCAAGAGCCGGTAGGGAGGCGCCGTTTTCATCGAAGAATCCGTTGCGTCCGTCTTCCCAGACATCAAGACCCTCTATGGCGATGGCCTCGGGATACCACCAAAACAAGCCTCGACCCAGTCCGCGTGGCGTGGATTGCAGGACCGCTAATAGGTCTGCAAGATATTCACTTTGTCCTTCGGGAGAGGCGGGCCATTGACCGGGCCCCCCCCCCTTCCCGCCGCCCCCCAGGGAGGGCGTTTCCCCCCCCAGCCCCGGGCTACCCAACTCCCTCGCCCACCCCCCCAACGGGTGCCCCGGGGGTTTTTTGTCCCCCTGCCCCCACGGAGCGCTGGTGGCGCCGCG
>JACNKJ010000022.1 GCA_014382085.1 bacterium | reverse complement strand
CTGATCGGCCAAATTGAAGCCTTTCACCCGTGGATCACGACGCAATCGCTCCCGGATGGCCTGCCGAAGCGCTCCGGTACCCTTGCCGTGGAGAATCTCCACGAAGTCGTAGCCACCGAGCACGGCGGCATCCAGGAAGCTGTCGAGTTCGTCCAGGGCCTCATCCACGGCCTGGCCGCGCAGATCGAGCCGGAATGACTCCAGTTCGGTGGATGGCAGCCCCAATCCCCAGACTTCTCCGGGCCTGGGCTTGGCACTTTGGACTTCGGACGGATCCAGCGGCGTCAGATCGCTCTTGGACAACACCAAGGCAACGCCCTCCATGGACACGCGCAGGCGGCCGCTGCCGCCCGATTCGAGAATCTCCACAATCTTGCCCGTGGACAGCATTCGCACGCGATCGCCGGCCCGCCAATTTTCCAGGGGCTTGTGAGCTTCGGGCTTGGGACCGCGAGCCTCGATTTCGGATTTCAGCTCGTCGACTTTGTCCCGCGCCTGGGAGATGCTCTTGCGGTCGGCATCGCTTTCGCGAATGGCCTGTACGGCCGCCTCCACCTGCCTTCGCGCTTCCTCCAGGAAGCGCTCGCCATCCTTGCGCGATTCGGCCAGGATGCGCCGCTCTTCCTTGCGCACCTCCCGCATGCGTTTCATGTAATCGGCTTCCAAAAGTTCGAATCGCCGCCGATGGGCCTCGCCCTCTTCCCGGGCTTCGCTGGCCCTCACCGATTCCTCTTCCAGGCGCGTGAGCAGGGCGTCCATTTTTAGTGCGTCTTCACCGAGCAGCGATTCGGCCCTTTCCAGAACCCGCCCATCCAGACCCAGGCGCCGGGCCGTGGCCATGGCCCGGCTGCTACCGGGAACCCCTGGCCTGAGCACATAAAGTGGCCTGCGCGCTTCGGGATCAAACTCCATGGACGCATTGGCTGCCCCCTCAGTTTCCTGAGCGAATCCCTTGAGCCCGCCAAGATGCGTGGTGATCAAGATCCGCGCGCCGCTCTGCATCCAGTTTTCCATGGCGGCTCTTGCCAGGGCCGTGCCCTCTTCCGGATCGGTGCCATCGCCGATTTCATCCACCAAAATGAGCGTACCTGGACCCGCCTCCTCCACCATACGCACCAGATGTTTCAGGTGCGCACTAAAGGTGGACTGACTGTCACGCAAACTCTGCTCGTCGCCGATGTCGGCGAGGATGTGATCGAAAATGGGTAGCTCGCAGCCATCCCCCGCAGGAAGTGGCGAACCGATTTGATTGAGGAATGCCATAAGCCCAAGGGTCTTGAGCATGACGGTCTTGCCACCGGTATTGGGGCCGCTCACCAGGAGCAGGCGCTGATCCTCTTCCAGGCTGAGATCCAGGGGCACGAGTTCCACGCCGGGGCCAAGGTAATCTTCCAAGAGTGGATGACGCGCCGCTGCCAGCCGAATACGTTCGCCTCTTTCCTCGGCCCAGGCTCGAGGGCGCCCTTTGAACTCACGAGCCAGAGCCAGGGGAATTTCCATACGCGAAAAACGCTGGGTCAAGTTTTCGATGTCCGGCGCGGCGCCGCGCACCCAAGCGCTGAGTTCATCCAAAACGCGGGCGATCTCCTCGCGTTCCTCGGCGCTGAGTCCCGCCACTCGATTATTGAGCTCCACCGTTTCCATGGGTTCCACGAAAAGAGTCTTACCCGTACCCGACTCATCGTGAACGATGCCGGGAAGGTCGGCCTTGCGCTCACGCTTCACCGGAAGAACCAATCGCCCCGAACGCACCATGGGCCGGGGATCCTCTCCCGGGCTGGCCAATCGACTCTTGATCAGGTCTTCCAGAGTGCCGCGCACACGATCGCGGGTTTGGCTCATGCTTCGACGAATGCGCGCCAGTTCGGTGGAAGCTCCGTCGAGGACTTCGCCGTCGGGTCCCACGCATGATTCGATGCGCGAGACCAGGGCGTCTTGGGGTTCGATTTCGCCCAGGTCGGAATGCAGTGCGGGCACCAACTCGGCCTCGGACAGGATGAAACGGCGAAAACTGTCCAAGGCGCGAAGGCTTCGGGCAAGGCGATAGAGTTGCTCGGGGCCCAGGCGGCTTCCCTCGCCTCGGCAGGCGGAAAGCTCAGGCCCCGGATCGGATATGTCCTGGATGCTCGGATCGTGGCCGTCTTCCAGAAGGCGCAGCCATTCGCGCACTCGCTGACGGCGGGCCTCAATGAGTTCGCGATCGGTTTGCGGCATCAAAGCCAAGATTGCCTCACGGCTTCGAGGCAGAACCGCGCGCGCGGAAAGGCGCTCCAGCCAGTCCGGGTAATCCAGGACCCTGGCGGCATGGCTCGCACGCAGCCCAACAGATGCCTGCATCCAGGGCATTAGATCTGCGTTCCGGCGCTAGCGCCGCCAGAGTTCAATTCGGGAAGCCAATCGCGGAAAACGTGAAAGGCCGTGGGCGCCAGGATCAGCAGAAAGTCGATCACCGTCTCCTCGGCCGGACTGAAGCCGCCGGGGATGGCATCCAGCAGATCCGCCATCTGCGCCAGGTTGAGCAGCACGCTCACGAGGAGCAAGGCCAGGGTGAAACCGGCTAGGGAGCCGATGCCCTTGTCGATCCAACCGAGGGGCGTCCAATCCACCATTTTGGATATGAGTTTCCCCAGCAGAGCCACCAGGCCCGCCACGAGCACGAAAGCCACGATGAAGAGAATGATCTTGGGGATGGGGGCATAGAGTGCTTCGGGCAGATAGGGCTCCGCCTCCCAGACCAGGAGCGGCGCCATGAAAATGCCCACGACGATGCCCGCCAATTTGATGAGTCCGCCGAGCAGCCCCGACTTGTAACCGCGATAAATGCCCACCAGCAGGATGAGCACGATGACCAGATCGAGTATCAGTGAGTAGCTCATTGGGAGAGCCTCGCTTTGACCAGAGCGCTCACGATGCCGCCCTCGGCGCGACCGGCCGTTTTGGCCATGACTTCTTTCATGACCGCGCCCATGTGCTTCATGCCCGTGACACCGCCTAGGCCATCCACCACCTCATCCACGATGACGCGAACTTCCTCTTCGTCCAGAGCGGCCGGCAAGTAGGTCTTCACGATCTCGGCTTCAGCCAACTCCTTTTCGGCCATTTCCCTGCGCCCGCCCTCTTCGAATTCCTTGGCCGCCTCGGCCCGCTTTCGCGCATAGCGGGATAGGATGTCGAGAATCTCGGACTCGTCCAAGTCCTCGCCCTTGGAAATGGTCGCATTTTTGAGGTCGGTCCGAAGCATGCGAATCACGCTGATCCGAACCTTATCGCCATCTTTCATGGCGCGCTTCTGATCATCCATGAGACGGGTTTGCAGGTCCATGATCCCCCTTTTCGCCCAATGCGGGCGGTGTATGACGGGGCGGGAGCCCCTGAGACACCGGCGGCTTACGCTCACCGGGCAAGGAAGATTCGCGCGGTTGTACTAGCCGCGCTTCGGATCGGGGAGCTTCAGTTCCTGGATCTTCTCCAGTTCGCGCAGCAGACCTTGCTCCTTCTTGTCCGGATTTGGCGAGGTCCATCCTACCAGCCGCACAATCAAATTGCCGTGTCGCCCGGAATTTAAAACGGGAAGACCCTTGCCGCGAAGTCGGAACAGCTCGTGGGTTTGGGTGCCTGCGGGAATCTTGAGCAGAGCCTTGCCCTCGAGGGTGGGCACCGAAACCTTGCCGCCCAGGGAGAGCGTGCTGAAGGACACGGGCACTTCCACGTACAGATCGTTCTTTTGAACTCGCTCGAAGAGTTTGTGCTCTTCCACCTCGATAAGAACAATCACGTCGCCCTTGGGTCCGCCACGGAGTCCGGCTTCGCCGAGTCCACGCAGGGGAATGTAGTCCCCCGTGGACACACCCACCGGCACTTTCACATCCAGTGTTTCCACGCCGTTGACGCGTCCTTCACCCCGGCACTCCGTGCAGGGATCCTGAATCACGCTGCCCTCGCCGTGACAGCTGGGACACACTCGTTGCTCCACGAATTGGCCAAGCAGCGTGCGGCGAACCTGACGCACTTCTCCGTGACCCTGGCAGGTTTCACATCGCGAGGATTGGGATCCGGGCTTCTGCCCCGTGCCGTGACAGGTGTCGCATGCTGTTTTCTTCTTGATCTTGAGTGTGCGCGTAACGCCCTTGGCCACTTCTTCCAAAGTGAGCTTCAGTCGCACACGCAGATCGCGCCCGGTACGATCGGGACCGCTATGTCGCCCGGCGCCTCTTCCGCCGCCACCGAAGAAGCTTTCGAAGCCACCGAAATCGCGCATAAAGGCGCGCAGCGCTTCTTCCATGTCGATGCCGCCGCCCTGTCCAAAGGGTCCCTGAGCGCCGCCGAAGCCCTGTCCCGAGACACCCGCGTGGCCGAACTGGTCGTAGGCCTGTCGCTTCTTCTCGTCCTTGAGAACTTCGTAGGCCTCGGTTGCTTCTTTGAATTTGTCCTCGGCGCCGGGATCGTCGGGATTGCGATCGGGGTGAAACTGCATGGCCAGTTTGCGATAGGCCTTGCGCACCTCTTGGTCATCGGCACCCTTGGCCACGCCCAGCACTTCGTAGTAGTCGCGTTTGTCCATGCTCAACCCGCCACCGCAACTTTGCTCGGACGTAGCACCCGGCCCGAGATCAGGTAGCCTTTTTGAATCTCCTGGATAACGGTTCCCGCCTCGGCGTCCACGTCGGGCAATTGCAGAAGGGCTTCATGAAATTGCGGATCAAAGGGCTCACCCAATGCCTTGATGGCTTCCAATCCCAGACCGGCGAGAGCTTTGTGGAAACGTTTGGAGACCAGTTCGATGCCTTCGACGAAGGAGGTGTCGGCGTCCTCCGGACGATTTTCCAAAGCCCGGTCCAGGTCGTCGAGGATATCGAGCAGCGCATGAACCAATTCGCCCTTCTGGCGGCTCTTGGAAAGCTCTAGGTCGCGGCTCATGCGCTTCACTTGGTTTTCTTTTTCGGATAGTGTGCGCAGAAGCTGATCTTCGCGATCCTTCCACTGGCTCATCTGCGCTTCCAACAGCGCCTGCAGCACGGCTTCGGGGTCGATCTTCAATTCTTCCGCGGATTCCTCGGCGACCTCTTCGTTCTCGGTCTCCGGAGTCTCCACTACTTCTTCCACCGTCTCGGCGGCGGCCTTCGTCTTTTTGCGACCCTTGCTCATGCTAGCTCCAGCTCTTGGGGGATTCACCATCGGTGGATAAAAGTCGTGTCAGGCCCTCCATGGCTCCCAGCACCAGGGAATATTCCATACGAACCGGGCCCATAACACCCAGAAGGGCCGTCTCCCGGCTGCGCCGGATGCGTGTAGCAACAAGGCTGAAGGAATTGAGCAGGTCCATGCTGTTCTCGCTGCCGATGAGTACCTTCACCTGCCCGGGATAAGCCACCTGCCCCTCCATGTACTCGCCCACGGGTTCACTGTCTTGCAGTAGATGGATCAGCCCCCTGAGCGACTTGGGGTCGGAAAACTCGGGTTGCTCGAGAAGCTCGTCCACACCCGTCATACGGCACTCGCGCACGGACTGACTGGGCTCGGGGTTCAGAACCACCAGGCTGATACCCAGGGCGTGGCTGAGCCGGCTGACCAGGTTCAAAGCCTCATCAAGTAGCTCGGGGAGGGTGCTGGTCTTCAAATCGAGCTCGGCCTCCAGGAGCTTGTCCAGTTCGCGGTTCTGAGCGCCGGGGCGAATGATCTGCTCCACGAAAATGCGGAAGCCCTTCTCGGTGGGAATGCGACCCGAGGCTTGATGTGGCTGATGAAGCCATCCCAGCAACTCTAATTCACTAAAGACGTTACGGACTGTGGCGGAGGACCAGATATGCCCGAGATCCCGGGCCACGGCTGCCGAACTGACAGGTTTGGCCTGTTCCGTATACAGGCGCACCACCGAGTCCAAAACTCGGAGATTTCGCTCTTCGGGGATTTCGTAATATCTGACATTCATTTCGGAGTCCTTGGGGAATGGACAAAATTAAGGCTAGCCGGGAAAGTGTGTCAAGTGGTCAGGCGCGCGAGAATCCCGTCCAGACGGAGCCAACCTGAGGGGCTAAGTCGAAGATTTTCAGAATCTTCCAGAATCCAGCCCTCTTTCGACGCCGCATCCAGGAAGCTTTGCTTCCCCACGAGAAGGGGATCCTTCCAGGAGAGCCCCCCCGCAGCTCTCAAGGTCAGCAGGAGACGCTCCAAGTTTTTCTCGTCCAAACTACGATCATCTACCAGGACATTCGGTAAGCGTCCAGCCAGAAGAGGATCCATCCAGGCGGCGATATCCGCCGGCCAATTGCTGCGGCGGCCCCTGATGTGGCTGTGAGCCGAGGGACCGAGACCCAGGTACTCGCCACCCTTCCACACCTGCTGATTGTAGCGGCACTCCCGACCGGGCCGAGCCCAATTGGAGACCTCGTAGTGTTGGTAGCCCTTGCCATCCAATACTTCGTGGGCCCAGAGATAGAGTTTCGCGCGCATATCGTCGCCGGGATCCCACTCGGGATGACGGGCGAAGACATCCACCAAGGGAACGGGGGAATCCAGTTCGAGGGTGTAGAGTGACAAGTGCTCGGGTTCGTACACCAACACTTCCTCAAGGCTCGCTTGGAATCCGGCCTCGCTCTGCTGCGGCAGCCCGATGATGAGATTGGCTGACCAGTTTATCGTGGATGCGGATAGCAAATCCAAGGCGCGGCGGGCGCCGGCGCTGCTATGGCGACTAGCGCTGCGTTTTAATTTTCGATTGTGCGGAGGCTGGCCCCCAAAGCGGATGCGATTCACTCCCGCATTCTCAAGCAGTGGGAGTAGGTCCGCCCTCATCTCTTCCGACTTGC
>JACNKJ010000084.1 GCA_014382085.1 bacterium | reverse complement strand
CGACTTCGCCATAGAGATCGGCAAAGGTTACTTCGTCAAGTCGGCTTCGGCCTGCCTGAAAGTAAAGCTGGATCAGGAGTGTTGACTATCTATCGACTCAAGGCTTTTACCGGTGGAGGGGGGTATCCACTCATCTATATAAATAACGAACTGGTCGGTACGCTGAAAAATGGTGGTTTTGACTATTTTCGTCTACCAGTGGGAGAATATACGATCGTTCTCTCAAATACGTATCCTACTTGGACCAGCAAGAACCAAGTTTGGGATGTCAAAATAAGGGAACGATCCGAACTTTTCTATAAGGTTACAGTTGGGGCAAGTGACAACGCCTGGGTCGAATCTGTGATGAAGAATGTGGCGCTAGAAGAGCTATCGAATCTTAGATTCTCGCGATAAGGGGAAGAACTTTGGAGAGCATGCATTGCTTTCCAAAAGTGTCATCAGCGTGCAATACTGACACACCCCGCGCGATTGACCCGCGCGGGGTGTGTCGTTATGATCCGGCACGAACCAACCGGGAGGCACCGCCCTGAGCAACGATATCGAACGTCTGGACAAACTTCACGCGGCCCACAGCACCCTGAAGACCGAAATCGCCAAGGTCATCGTAGGGCAGGACGACGTGGTCCGCGAAATGCTGATCGCGCTTTTCGCCGGCGGGCACAGCCTGCTGGTGGGCGTGCCGGGCCTGGCCAAGACCCTGCTGGTGAGCACTCTGGCGCGGGTGCTGGATCTGAACTTCAACCGCATCCAGTTCACGCCCGACCTCATGCCCAGCGACATCACGGGTATGGAGATTCTCGAAGAGGACAAGAGCACGGGCAAGCGCATCTTCCGTTTCGTGAAGGGACCGGTGTTTTCCAATGTGGTCTTGGCCGACGAGATCAACCGCACGCCACCCAAAACCCAGGCCGCGCTGCTGCAGGCCATGCAGGAGCATCAGGTGACGGCCGCCGGGCAGACCTTCACGCTGGATGAGCCCTTCTATGTGATCGCAACGCAGAATCCTATTGAGCAGGAGGGAACCTATCCCCTGCCCGAGGCGCAGCTGGACCGCTTCATGTTCAATATTCGCGTGGGATATCCCGGCGAGGCCGAGGAAGTGGCGATTGTGGAGCGCACCACGGTGGGCGAGTTGCCCGAACTAAGCCCGAGTTTGAACGCCGCAGATATCATCGAGCTTCAGAAGTTGGTGCGGCGGATTCCCGCGGCAGAGCAGGTGGTGCAGTACGCCGTGAAGTTGGCACGTTCGACGAGACCCGGCGACGATGCGCCAGACTTCGTGAAGGAGTTCGTGAGTTGGGGCGCAGGGCCGAGAGCGGGGCAGTACTTGATACTAGGCGCCAAGGCGTTGGCTGCGCTTGAAGGCCGACCCGTACCGAGCTTGGATGATGTACGCGAGGTTGCGCCGTCGGTGCTCAGGCATCGCCTGGTGACGAACTTCAACGCCGAGGCGGAGGGTGTGAGCACGGATGATGTGGTGGAGCGTTTGCTGGACTCGTTAATGTCCTGAGCCAGCAAATAGTGATGACCTGTCCGCCCGGGTGGAAATCCACCACAGAAAGCAGCTATTATTTGAATGGCAGGGGACTTGCCACTCTATTGGGAAAAGGGATAGGCCCTAAAGGTTGCGAGTTATTAACATCCGATTGAGGGTAAGAGTTGGGAGGGTGATATGGTACCAATGATTGAGAATTGTTCAGGCACTAGTAATGCCTGGAGCCTATTGGGGGCATTGTTTTGGGCTAATTGGATCGTCCCCCCATGCGAAAGTCCAGTAATGAGATGGAGATAGTGATGCCATGTTCTTGGTCGAGTGCGAATGATTTGATCCCATTGGATTGCCAGGCCAGGGTGTTGCTTTGAGGCCCTCAATATTGCTCAATTCCTGATTGATGTCCGCTAAATATTCTGCAGCTCTACCTGATTGATATCATTGGGCCTAATTGAATAAATCAGCCGTGTCCACTATTTGATCAAGTTGCCTAGCCTCTGGTGCAAATATGTCCGGGAATTCGGACAAGCGGTCCGAAAAATCGGACACAGAATCAAAACCAGGGCAGGGCTAACACCTGCGTTTATAAACAGTTAGAGTCAAGCGCCGGCATTTGATACATTATTTAGGTCTTCGGAATGTTCCTCGCAGAGGTTATCCTTCTCAAGCCTAGGGGTATTGCCTTTTTGCGAAACAACATGCTGACAATACTGATAATGTTTGAATTAGATTAGTCAGTCTGATAGCATCGAGTCGCCAATTGGTCCAGCCCCATATCAAAGGAGATAGCTGGCATGCGGCGATTCAACAAACTATCGAAGTTTATTATTCTGTTCAGCCTGATAATGGTTCTGTTTTCGGCAAGCTCTGTATTCGCCAAACTAACGGATCCGCCTCCACCTCCGAACATGAGTGACTCCCAGTTTAATCCCGATCTCGGGGACGATTGGGATGATGATGGTATTAGCCAAGATCGGGCTATCTACTCGTTCGTTTCAGCATTTTTACGATTGCTCCTGATTGGGGTCTTATAGGCATGCCAGTCGAGGGTAAAAATAGGTCAGATAGAAATCCCGATATCATGGATCTTTATGTCCACGAATGGGGATTGCTCGATTCGGAAACTCAAGCAGAGTTAGAGTTGCTGTTAGAATCGACCAATCAGCCGGAATATGAATGCTCTCTTATTCATTCCAAGCTGGCTTGGCACCACAGCGTCCAAAGGAATAGCGAGACATCACATTCACACGTGAAAGAGATCTCCTCTAGCTTCCAAGACCATCCAAAAGTATCAACCGTGTTGAAAGCCATTCAGGCAAATGAACTTCTTTTAAAGTCAAAAACGGAGGAAGCGTACGACGCTTTAGTCGAGATAGGCACAGATGGTCTCAGCACTTCCTATGTGGCTAGGCATCTATCACTATTGGGAAGCGTGCAGAGACGACTTGGTCATTTTGATTTAGCTGAACAAACATTGGAAAATGCTCGATACCTTCTTAGCAACGATGGAGGACCAATACTGGGATTAACTCTCTCTAGGCTTGGAGTGTTATTCGGTAGTCAATCCGAGTTTGTGCTTAGCGGTAGATATTTTGAGAGAGCAATTCAAGTATTCGTGGAAGCTAAGACATTGCTATGGGAGATCAAGGCAAGGTTTAATCATGCTATTGCCTTGAGAAAAGCCGGTAAAATGAAACTGGCAAAAGCAGAAGTTGCACGGTTAGTTGAATTGAAGGTAGAAGATGGCCTCCAGGCCCGCTATCACAACGAATACGCACGCCTCTATATCGCGCTCGAAGACAAGAAAACCGCCTCCTACTTGCTCCGCCTTCTCGAAGACTATACCGACGAAAACACACCCATCCGAAGTCGCGTGATTACCTGCGAGGCGGAAGCTGACTTCCATTGCCTCAGCCGCGACTGGGATCATGCCATGGTCGCCCTAGACCGCGGAATTGAAAAGGCTCTGACGATCTCCAAATCCAATGACCTTCTGGCCGAGCTCTATCGCCGCAAAGCACGCGTCCTCTATGAAATCGGAATGGATGACGAAGCCTATGAAATGGCCAAAGAGTCTCTCGAAGTTTGCCACGACGTGAATGAAGTCTACGAAATCGGGGCGAACTTCCGGACCCTCGGACTCGTTGCTGAACGACGAGGAGACTATCCAGAAGCGGAGAGCTTGTTGGAACAAGCGGTGAACTTCTATCTGAGCAAAGACGAGAAGTTCGAGCGCGCACACTGCCACAAGGACTTTGCGCATTTCTATCATCGCATTGGAAACAAAGACTCTCTACGCGAAGCCTTCAAACATGCGGCAACAGCGATGGGTCTATTCGAAGAAATGGGTGTCGAAACGCGTGTTGTGGAAATGCGCGATCTCCTTGAAGTGCTAAGCAAGCAGATTCCCCGGAAACCTTTCATCGTGCCGGATGGCCACCAACTCGTTCAAATTGGCGAGGAGTATGGAATTATTACTGGTGATGAAAAGGTGAAGCAAGTTCTTGAGAACATGGTTCGAGTATCTCCGACTAAATCGTCCATTCTGGTGACAGGAGAAACTGGGACGGGCAAGGAACTCGTCGCGCGCGCCATCCATGCATTGAGTGATCGGGCCGACGAGCCCATGATTGTTGTCAACTGTGCGGCTATTCCCCGGGAGTTAATGGAAAGCGAGATTTTCGGACACCTGAAGGGATCCTTCACCGGCGCGGCAACCGATCGCGTCGGTAAATTCGCCTTGGCCAACAACGGCACCCTGTTCCTCGACGAGATCGGTGATCTCGACAAGCACCTTCAAGCAAAACTGCTGCGAGTCTTGGAAGATGGAAGCTACACGCCCGTAGGTGCAGATAAGGAGAGCTACGCCGACGTTCGCGTTATCGCCGCAACCAATCGAAACTTGGATGAACTCATAAAGAAGAGGCAGTTCCGAGAAGACCTTCTCTACCGTCTCAACGATGTCATGCTTCAGCTCCCGCCCCTGCGCGAACGCGGTGGGGATGCGGAGCTACTGACCCTTTACTTCCTCCATCGGGAGGGAGAACTCATGGGTAATACGGTTCATATAGATCCGCACGCACTCGATATGATTGTTCAACATGAATGGTCGGGGAATATTCGTGAGCTTTTGGCTTTCGTTCGGCAGCTGATACTCAGTGCGCAGGAGTCTGGCCTTATCACAGTGGACCTCTTCCCGGATCACTTCTTCACGAAGGATTCCAAAGAGCCCAAGAATCTTGTGGAGATAGTCCGCAAGGCCGAGCGCACTGCAATCTTGGAAGCCTTGATTCGCGCCAAGGGTAACAAGGCGAAAGCCGCCCGCGATCTCGAAGTAAGCCGCTCCACTTTGGGCGACAAGATTACGCGCCTAGGTCTCGATGAGGAATTAGAACGCATCATCGAACGTGCCGAGCAGCGCGGTGAGCGCTAGCGCCTACCTGAAATTCCTCGGAATCTTCAATACATCATGAAGTTTTGATAGTGGAACTGCGTTGATCCCTTTGGCCATGGGGTATGCGTCCGCTCCAGCATGAATGACATCAAGGCGATTCAGCTTCAGATCTTCCATGGCAATGTGCATCGACTTTGTAACCGAACCGTGAGAGCCGTATTTGAACTCAAAGCCCCAACGATAGTCACCTTTGACGACCATCAGATCCAACTCAGCGCCGGAATGTGTTGCCCAGAAGTAACACTCCCAGGGTGCCGCGTCCAAATGCTGGGTCACGGCCTCAAGGGCGAACCCTTCCCAAGAAGCTCCAACCTTAGGATGCTTTCTTAACTGTTCAGTATTTCGAATGTCGAGTAGTGCGTGAAGCATGCCACTGTCACTTATGTAGACCTTGGGTGACTTCACTTGGCGCTTACCCAGGTTTTCGCGGAAAGGTTGTAGGCGTCTTGCAACAAAAGTCGAGGTGAGTATATCCAGATACTTGGCTACCGTTGTGTTGGCAACTCCGAATGATCGACCGAACTCTGCAGCGTTCCAAACCTGAGCATGGTAATGCGCGAGCATCGACCAGAAGCGCCGAAGTGTATCCGGTGAGATTTGAATACCCAAGGCTGGTAGGTCGCGCTCCAGATAAGTGCGGATGAGTTGCTGACGCCAAGTCCAGCTGGAGTTATTGGTTTTTCCAAGGAAGGCTCGAGGAAATCCACCACGAATCCAAAGATTTTCGAAGCCGCGATCGGGGACTTCATTCAGGGACAACCCCGCTAATTCGTAGTAGGCCACTCTTCCCGCCAGGGACTCGGTACTTTTGCGGATAAGCCAGGGGGAGGTGCTACCCAGGATCAGGAACTTGGTTTTTGAACTGGGCCGATCAGCCAGCACGCGAAGTGCCTTGTAGGTTTCGGGGAGTTGTTGAACTTCATCGAGTACGACAAGCCCTCGAAGGTTTGCCAAAGCAAACATTGGATCGCGCAGTAGTTCTGCGTCTCTCAGGTTTTCAAGATCAAAGAAACTGACCGGGCCACGATATGCATCTGCGACCTGACGTGCCAAGGTTGTCTTTCCCACTTGCCTGGCGCCGAGAATTCCGACAACAGGGAATTGTCGGAGAAGACTCTTTATCTTTCGCACATGTCGAGTTCGTTGGATCATGCAAGAATTCTACCTTGAAATATGGAGCGGGGCAACCCATATTTCAAGGTAGCAATCTGAGGGCCAAGGCAACTATGCAAGGCAAGGATAAGAGACCCGAAGCGCTGTAAGTCATTGATGTTACTTCACTAATACCATCTTCTTGGTCGCACTGAAGTCCTCCGACTCAAGCCTGTAGAAATATACCCCCGACGGCAGCGCATTCCCACGGGTATCACGTCCGTTCCACTCTGCCTCATAGCGCCCAGCCCCGTAGTGCTCGTCCTTTAGAACGCGCAATAGTCTGCCGCTTACGTCAAAGACCGACAACTTCACATGTCCGCCACTCGTCGGCACCTCGAACATGATCTTGGTTGTCGGGTTAAACGGGTTCGGCAGGTTCTGATACAGCGCGAACTGCGCGGGCGGCGCTTCTGCGTCGGTCACTTCCGGAGATAGGTATTCACTTTCCTGCCAGGCGTCGTCCGTGGCGGAGATCTTGTAGTAGACCCTGTTCCAATCTTCGCCCGCATCATCGACCATTTCCAAGTCGAATGAGAGCTGAAGGATGTTCTCACTGGAAGGCTGGAAGTCGGGGATGGTGTCGCGATAGATCGTGTAGAAAAGAAGATCCGGCGCTTCGCTTTCCCCCCAGGTCAGGGTGTTGCCATCGTAAGGATGATAGGCCACGTGAAAAGAGCTTGGGGGCGGCGGTACAATGTTGTCCACCGATCGGCCGCTGTGACCTGACCCCCTAGAATGTCTCCAAGTCTAGAAGTAGACTCGGGGCACCTGAA
>JACNKJ010000079.1 GCA_014382085.1 bacterium | reverse complement strand
GTCACCAACCAAAATCACTGTTTGAGTACCCCACTGCTGGTAGGCGAAACGACCCGCATTGCGCAGACCTCTGGCCTCTCGCACGCCGCCATAAAAACAATCCCAAACCTCTTTATCGCTGAGTAGTTTCATCCGGTAACCCTGATCTTCGCGGTAGGGCAGGTAGCGATCTTCCAGAGTTCCGAGGAAATCTTCGTGGCTGATCACCAAGACATCCCAGGGCCCGGGATCTGCCAGGGCGTCCACCGAGTATGCCGTTTCGATACTAGGACTGTGAAGCACTTCGGCATCGGCCATCCACCAAGTGCAGTCTTCATCTACTTGGTCGCGGAAGCGGCAGAGGTAGTCGCCTTCGCTCCCCTCCTGGTTTTGAGCAGTCAGGTTGTAGAGTACGGGTAGTTCGGCGGAACTCTTCACGAGAATCCAGTTTTCGTAGCCCCGAGTCAGATCCTCCACCAGGAATTCGAGATCCCCCGTATACGTTCCGTTGGTGAATAAAATCGAATCGTTCCAGGCTTGATAGCGGGAAACGTATTCGAGATCCCACCACTGGATCAGCGTGCGGAAAAGCGATTGATCCACGCGATCAATCAACAATCCTCCTACTCCATCAGATAGGACTCCGGGGCTGATATCCGTTTCGTAGAGGCCCTCGTAGTTATACTGAGTAAACATCTGTTCCAGAACGGATTGCTGACCTTCACTGTTGGTGAAAATCATGTCGAAGGTTCGGAGCGGATCGCCACGGTTGTATCCTTGATTCTTAACTTTGAGATGAGCCTCGCTTCCCTCCAGATAACCTGGGCTCGGAATATCTAGTGTCATTCTAAGAGAATCATAGCCATTAAAGAAAAAGAGATTCTCCTCCCAATAGTCGAGGGGTGGTTCCACATAGTAGGTTTGTGGGGGGAAGCTGTAGTACCAAAGCTCGCCCCACTCGGTAAAGCGTCGATCAAAATGATCGGGGACAATCCAGCCTTCGCCTTCCTGCCATGCCTCCCGGGATTCCATGTCCAAGGCAAGGTCAGAGTTTAAGGCCAAGTAGTAGCTACTCTCTCTTCCATACCATTCGATGGGATCCAGACTGTCGGCCTGATCCTTGAGCCGGCGGCCCAGGAAGATCAGCTTATCCTCGGCGTCCAAATCACCGTCGCCGCCTGCATCGCGGATAATTCGGGCCACGGCGATTTCACGATAGTCGGGCTGCTCGAAGTCATCCCAATCGAATCGGCGCTCGAAGATTGCGATCTCGCTGAGAGATGTTCCAGCCGGTAGACCCGATGCAATCAGATCGCTGCCATTTAGGCCCTGCAGACCACTGTCGTTCACTTTGAGTGTGAAGAGAGCCTCGGTCTGAGCTTCCCGATCGCCGTAAAGAGCTTTG
Organism: bacterium; assembly: GCA_014382085.1. Classification (GTDB taxonomy): domain Bacteria; phylum Krumholzibacteriota; class Krumholzibacteriia; order JACNKJ01; family JACNKJ01; genus JACNKJ01. The sequence goes on along the minus strand of JACNKJ010000079.1, from coordinate 5,500 downwards.
CTCGGCACACGGCTGCGCCAGTTTGCGCTTTGCTCACCATTGATGAGCGCGGCGCTATAGAGGGGACTCCACAAATTCTCACGACGAAGAACGCGTTCGCCTTCACGCCCGCCGGCACTAGGGTCAGCCTGAAAACGAATACTGATCTTGATTTCACGGGCGAAGCGAAGCCCGTTCGCGGGATCCCAGGACATGGGCTCCACCACCAGGGCCTGGATGCGAAGATCTCTGAGCTTGGTCGGCTCCTCGAGCTCGACGCGTATTGGGCGACGCAGCGCAAAGGCCTCCTCATCGCGAATGAATTCCTCGCGGTAGAGAGGATCCTCCTCCAATTCCCCCATGCGCTTAGGCGTGGGATAGGGAAGCGGCAGGCCTTCGATGGACGAGGTCGCCAGAACTTCGTAACTCAATACCGAACGCATGCCCGGTGGAATGGCGATCATGCGATGGAACCTTGGCAGCATCGGTTCGCCCGACTCGCCTCCAAGACCGCAAGAGGGCAGGTCGAGGCGAAGACCCTCACCTGAATCGGGGAAGCTCGTATCTTGCCATTTCAATACGAGTTCAAGTCCATGTTCGTCACTGGACAGGATGCTCAAGACTTGATCCTCAGCAGGAGCGGGCGCAGCCCATAGAAATAGGAATAGGGCAGGGGTCCAGGCAGCCCTGGAAAGCGCACGCAGATGTTTCAATGGAATTCCTCCGTGATGGGGCCAATGGGGGCAAGGGAGGATGATCAGAGGGGAAGCTACATCTCGAAAATACGAGTGTCAAGCTGTTGCGTTTATTGAGTTTGCAAAAGAAATAAACACCCCGGCCCTGTAGCCGGGGTGCTCGGTAATTCTAGACCTTCAAGCTAGAAGAGAGCCTTGACTGAACTCCAAGTGGACGGGCCCACCGCAACACTGCAGGCGCAATCGGGAGCCGTGCTGCAGTTGAAGGTGAACTGGTAACCAACTGCATCAACGATATCGAAGTTGGCGTCAACGATTACCAGGCAAGAGCAATCGTCGCCAGGCGCAACGACAGTGACCTGATCGGCACCGATCCAGCCGGCGTCGAAAGGCAGAATTTCGATCGTAGCCATGGTGAACATGCTGCGAGTTCCGCCCTGAGGTTCGGACCAAGCGACAGACCAGTCAGTCCAGATATCACCAATGATCAAATCAGTATCATTGGCAATAACAGTAACGGTACCTATGGGATAACCGTCGTTGGTGGGGAAGTTGTCAAGCTTGAACTCCGTGGCCGTCATACCACCAAAAACCTCGTCACCCGTCCACGTGGCGACAAGATAGAGATTGAACTGGACGTAGGGAGTCGTATTGATCTCGCAAGTAGTACCTAGCTCGTCAGTGTAGATGCCAATGATCGGCTCAGCCGACACGGACATCGCAACAAGCAAGAGCAGACTAGAAATAAGCAGTTTCTTCATCCTGAGTGACCTCCGAAACAGGAGTGGAAGACGTAGACGGGTGGCTTGGTGAGGTAAAATATCACCGGGGCCAGTTGCTGTCAATTAATCTAAGTTGCTTATTTTATTCAAGTTTAGATTTCAAAAAGGTACGAAAAAAGCCGCCACCCCGTGGGGTGGCGGCTTCAAAGTATTTGCTAGGTCCCAAAACTAGAACAGGGACTTAACAGCACTCCAGCTACTATCCTGAGTGGCAGTGTCTTCCAGGCAGACGCAGGTGCCGGTGCAATTGAAGGTGAAGATTCCACCATCAACTTCGACGATCTCGAAGAGATCATCGACAACGACCAAGCACGCACAGTCGGCGCCTTCAACAACGGCCATGACATGATCAGGTCCGATCCAAGCAGGATCGAACATCAGGAACTCGATAGTTCCGATGTGGGCGAAGGGACCGTACTGGGGCTCGCTGAAAGCGATGGAGATATCAAAAGCGATATCACCAATGACCAGATCACTGTCCCAAGCCGGGGTGGCGGTGCCAGTGGGATACCCGGGGCTGCCGGGATAGTTGGCGACGCTAAACTCTACAGCCGTGATTCCACCAGGAACATTGGGGATGTAAGCCATCACGTGAACAACGAGGGGCTCATACTCAACGATCGGAGCCTGGCATTCGACACCCTGATCATCAGCAAAAATGCCAATGAAATCGGCCGAAGCAAAGCTGGCAATGGCGGTCAGCATCAGCAGAGCGACCATCAGTTTCTTCATGTTGCAACTCCTTGATGTGATGAGTCTAGAAGCTATCCCGCTTCGATTCTCATTAAGTGACAGTCCGGCGCGGGGTTCGCGAAGCTTCCCGCAGGTTCTGTCTTTTCCCAGCCGGAGACGTCTCTAATCCGTTCAGCTGGAACTCTCAGGAGCCGCCGCCGGGCGGCGACTCCCATCAATCGCATTTTTTTACCTAGAACAGAGCCTTGACGGAACTCCAGCTGGTCTCCTCAGTCGCGGTCTCAAGCAAGCAGACGCAATCTTCGGGAACCGAGCAGTTGAACCAGAACAGGCCGCCCTGGGCATTGTGAATCTCAAAGATGTCATCAACGGTGACCAGGCAAGCACAGCTATTGCCCGCAGCAACCGTCATCATGTGATCGGGGCCGATCCAAGCGGCATCGAACATGGTCAGGTTGGCACTACCGATGAGGACGATACCATTGCCAGCACCCTGAGGCGCGTTCCACGCGATCGAGAAATCATCATCGATGGCACCGATGATCAGATCCGACGTGTAGGACATGGCGGTGATACCAATCGGGTATCCGGGATTTCCAACCCAGTTGTCGATCTTGAATTCAGCGGCGGTGATACCACCGTCGAAGGTCTCGGTCAGGATCGCCACGATGAAGATGTCCACGGGGACGTAAGGCATGATTGTGGTAGTGCAAGCACCACCCTGGTCATCCGCAAAGACTCCGATGACGTCCGCATTTGCGACGCCAGCGAAAAGCATCATCGCGGCAACCACGATCACTTTCTTAAACATTGAGCAATACCTCCGGTTGTAGCACTTGCTGTCAGGTTCGGGAGGCGGGCCTCCCCCTGGGCACCCACCCAACAGGTGAGATTCCAGATCATTCATTAGCCCAAGATCCGGTTCAAAAACAGAGCCGGATTAGGGGCAGTCACTCAGATTGTACTGGCTCGCGAACTGCGCCTGGTCGGCGATGTCCACGTTGTTCGGACCAGTGTAGTAATCTTCATTGTAGTCAGCGCAGGAGCAGCCAGGCAGACCTTCGTTCGCATCGCCCTTACAGCGACCAAACTTGGCCCAGTCCTGAGTGTTCACAGTGCCGTCTCCATTGAGATCCTGGCTGTTGATGGAAAGGTTCACAGTCTCGATGACGTAACCGAGAGCGATGACATCCAGCGTAATGGCCGAGCACTCGTTCCAGCCGCCACTATCATTACCCTGATCCACGCCGCCACGGGCAACGCTGGTAAAGGTGGTATGGCCGGGATCGGGAGCGAAGGTCGAGCTGTCAGCGGTGACGCCGCCTTCACACCAGATGACATCGTCATGCTGGAGCCAGATATCCGTGGAAATGAGTTCCACGGGATCGCCGAACTGATCGTTCACAAAAACGTCGATCGTGTGATTGGGACCGATTGCTTCATATCCACCAGGAGACGCGGTGAGACCGCCTTCGGCGACGATGGTCGCGAAAGAGGTTGCCGGGTCAATAATGTCGGCGGAAGCGAAGCTCGCGAAGCCTACCAGCGCCAGAGCGATGACGGTCGCGAATATTTTCCTGCTAGTCATTGGCAGAAATACCTCCTACAAAGAGTCGCATGGAGCTCACCTTCCGGACTCTGACTGGCAAGTACCGGATGGAACGCTCGGTTGTAGCACAAGCAAGGGCAATGCAGGGGTTTCGCCGGTGGAGATCCAGAAGATGTCCAACCATTGAAGCTATCCTCTAATAAATACAGAGGAAAAGCAACTCCCCGCAGGGAGTGATTCCTGTGGTCTGGCAATTATACCAGAGCCATCTAACAGGGTCAACAGCCTTTCATAGGCCCTTTGGACAAGTTAAGAGTTTGTCCGACCGATGATTGGACCGCCTTCCCAGGTGGGCGAAACAGGATTTGAACCTGTGACCCCCTGCTTGTAAGGCAGGTGCTCTAACCAGCTGAGCTATTCGCCCCCAGAGGCCGTATTCGAGCCTCCGTTTCCGGAATGGCCCAACTTAAAGAGCGCCCAGGGGATCAGAAGGCAGTAGCCCAGAACCAATAGGAACGGAGCCCAGGTCATACTTCCTGCAGCGAGAGTGACGTATCCAATGATGATAGACGCCAAGCCGGCCAGGAATAGCCTGAAAAAAGCCGTCTGTTTCATTCCTGTGACACCTCTTCAATTGTGGGCAGAGTCGGGAAGCTAGGTTTTTTCCCCGCCAATTGCAACCCGCGCGCATCCAGCTCCTCCGCAGCACGACTGAGATTTCCGGAAATGAAGGGCTTTAAATCCAAGGCAATCCAAAGATAGCCCTGGGCCACAATGCCCCGCATCACCGCCTCTCTCAATTCGGGCTCGGCCAGGCGATCCCATTCCTTGGCCCCCAGTTCGATTCGGGCAAGGTCTCCATGATGGCGAACCCTGTAATCCCGAAAACCCTTACCACGAAGGATATTCTCCGCGTTCGCCACCTGACTCAGCTTGGCTTCCGTCACTTCTTCGAAGTGGGGAATCCGGCTGGCCAGGCAGGCTCGGGCGGGACGATCCCAAACCGATAGTCCTCGAGCGCGAGCAAGTTGGCGGATATCCTCTTTGACCAGCCCCGCTTCTTCAAGAGGGGCCCGGACATTGAAGCGACGCGCAGCGTCGGCTCCAGGCCTATGGTCGGAGCGGTCGCTGAGGTTGCCGCCATAAAGCAGGGACTGAAATCCTTCGGCCTCGGCGATGCTTTCCATGAGTCCAAACAGCTCAGACTTGCAGTGGAAGCATCGATCCAGGCCATTGGCACGATAGTCCCCAAGCTCCATCTCCGCAGTGCGGATGACCCGCACCGGGAAACCTTGTTGCGCGGCGAAGTGCAAAGCCTCCCCTTTTTCCCAGTCAGGAAGCGAGGGAGAATCGGCCAGAACCGCCGCAAAGCCATCTACAAGCACATCTTGGGCCACTACGGCCAGGAGCGCTGAATCCACTCCCCCCGAATAGGCAAGCAGGGAAGAACCGCATTCCGCAAGGACCTCTTGCAGTCTTTGTTCCTTGTGGCGCAAGGGTTTCGGAAGTTTTGATTGAGTCATAGAGGAAACCTGGAATTCTGTGGGACCATGAAGCAATACCCTCAAGGATTGGGTGGCTATCGGCCATTTCGGATCATTTGCACCTTCTCAAGGTGTTCCTGGAAAGTTGCGGAAAAAAAGTGCCCCCCATCCCCCCGAGCCACGAAGTACAAATTGGGCTCGCTCAGGTCGGCTCGAAGAACCGCTTCGAGACTCCGCTCACTCGGGCTGCAAATGGGTCCCGGGGGCAGACCCTCGTTTCGATAACTGTTGTAGGGTGAGTCATCCTCGAGATGCTTA
>JACNKJ010000061.1 GCA_014382085.1 bacterium | reverse complement strand
GCGGGCTTCGGACATTCAGCTTCGGGTCTTCGATGACGAGGGTGTTCAGGGAAGTGTGCTGGAAGCCGACTCGGCTTTTCTGGATAAGCAAGGCGGAAAGGGCGATATGACCGCCCGTGGAAACGTGTACGTGCTCAGCCGCGACAGCATCGAACTCTGGTCCAGCGAGTTGGTGTGGTCGGATAAGGACAAGGTCTTCCGAAGCGACTCTTTTGTTGAGGTGAGAGACGGGCAAGACCTGCACAGCGGATACAAAGTCTCCTGCGATGAGAACCTGGGCCGGCTCTGGATCGACAGCCTACCCCGCCATGAAATCATCGCTGAGGAAGGAATACTGCCATGAGCGCCGAGAGCCCGGCCAAATTTTTGAGAGGCGAAGATCTGGTGAAGGTCTACGGACGCCGCCGCGTGGTGGACGGCGTTAGCCTTGAATTGACTCCGGGCGAAGTCGTGGGCCTTTTGGGCCCCAACGGCGCAGGCAAGACAACGACCTTCTACATGATCGTGGGAATGATCCGGCCCGATAAGGGCCAGGTATTTTTGGGCGATGAGGCTATCCACAAAATGCCCATGTACCGTCGCGCACGTAGGGGCATCGGCTACCTGAGTCAGGAAGCGTCGGTCTTTCGCAGGCTCTCGGTGGAGCAGAACCTCATGGCCATTTTGGAAGGTCTTCCCATCAGCAAAGCCGAGCGTAAAACTCGCTTAGAACGTCTGCTCGAAGAACTCAGGATAACCCACATTCGCGATAGTCTCGGACATCAACTGAGTGGTGGCGAAAGGCGGCGCGTGGAGATCGCGCGGGCCCTGACCACCGAGCCCAGTTACATGCTGCTGGATGAACCCTTCGCGGGTATTGATCCCATTGCCGTGAGCGACGTGCAGGAGATCATCGAACAACTCAAGCGCATGGGCCTGGGCATTCTCATTACCGATCACAACGTGCGCGAGACCCTCAAAATCACAGACCGCAGTTACATTTTGTACGAGGGCAAGATCATTCTATCGGGCACCGCGGAGGTGCTCGTAAAGGATCCCAAGGCGCGCCAGGTTTACCTGGGCGAAAGATTCAATCTGTAGAAAGGCCGCTCCATGGAAATGAAGTTCAAACTGCAGATGGGGATGAAGCAGCAGCTGGTGATGACACCAAGGCTGCAGCAGGCCCTCAAGCTTTTGCAGTTGCCCACCTTGGAACTGGAGATGGCGCTCAAGGACGAGCTGCAATCCAATCCTCTCTTGGAGATCGAGGAGGAAGAAGAGATCGATCCCCAAACTCGCGAAGGTAGCCAGGAAGAGTCGGCCGGAGCCGCCGACAATTGGGACGATATCTTCAACGACGGCATCGAAATGCAGTACGAGCAGCAGGAAGAAATCTCCGACGACGAATTCGTTGAGAAGGTGCCCATCTATCGACAGGATTCAGGCGACAACCTGCTTCAGCAGCTGCGTATGATTACCAAAGACGCGCAACTTTTAGAGATTGGCGAGTACCTCATCGGTAGTCTCGATGATCGCGGATTCTTGACCATCGAAATGGGAGAACTGCAGAACGTCTTTAGCGTGGACGAAGCGCGCGCACAGGAAGCTCTCAAGCTGGTGCAGTCGCTTGACCCTGCAGGCATCGGCGCTCGCGATCTTCCCGAGTGCCTTCTTATTCAACTGCGCGCGCGCAAAATGGAAGACAGCCTGACAGCGGTTCTCATCCGGGATCACTTCAAGGCCCTGGTGCAGAGGAAGTATCAAGCCATCGCGCGGAAGCTAAAAATTTCCGTGGAAGATGTGCAGGAAGCGACCAAGGTAATCGGCGAGTTGGATCCTAAGCCGGGTCTGGAGCTGTCTACCGAAGATCCTCGCTACGTGACGCCCGACCTGCTCGTGGAAGAGGTAGAGGGCGACTATGTCGTGGCGCTCAACGATCGATACCTGCCGCGTCTGCGTATATCCCAGGCATACAAGGAAGGCTCGGCCGATCGCGACAAGCGAACTAAGGAATTTTTGCAGGGCAAACTCAGCCAGGCCCAGTGGCTCATCAAGACTGTGGAGCAACGCCGAAGCACCATGGTGAAGGTGATGAACGCGATTGTGGAAGAGCAGAAAGAGTTCTTCGACAGGGGTCCTCAGGCGCTAAATCCACTCACTCTCCAGCAGGTGGCGACAAAGATCGGCATGCATGAGTCGACGGTGAGCCGGGTCACGAGCAACAAGTGGGTTCAGACTCCGCGTGGAACCTTCCCGCTGAAATATTTCTTCTCCTCCTCACTGTCCACAGCCGGAGGCGAGGAAGTGAGCGCCAAGGCCGCCAAGGATCGAATACGCGAAATCGTTTCCAAAGAAGACGACAAGCGCCCCTATAGCGATCAGAAGATTGCCGACATGCTCAAGGACGAAGGACTGGTGATCGCTCGCCGCACCGTGGCAAAGTATCGTGAGCAACTGGGAATCTTGCCTGCACGCATGAGGAAAGAGTATTGATTAAGTCACCAGTCACCAGTCATCAGCGAGAAACAGACCTTGCGATCTCAGTTGGACTCGTTTTCTTGAAACTGTGGACTCGAGACTGGGGACTGGCCGCTCTTCCGACTTGCCGCTTCGGAAGGATGCTGCTAAGCTGGAATCAGACACGGGATCACCGTGGATCGATTGCGGAGAACTATTGAACTACGAAAGACCTTCCGAATCCATCCCGTCTCTCAAGCAGGCCCTGCCCGCTCTATGCGTGCGCGGGGTCTTTCCGTATTCGCATTAAAGGAGGAACCATGAAGATTTCCGTCACTGCCCGCAAGATGGAACTGACCGACGCCATTCGTAACTATGCTGAAGAGAAGGTCGGTAAGCTTGACAAATATATGGACGGGATTCTGGAAGCCCAGGTACTCCTCCGAGTGGAGAAGCATTGGCAGGTAGCCGAAGGTTCCCTGCGCGCGCGAAGCACCGACTTCACGGCTCGCGATAGCGGCGATGATCTCTATGGCGCCATCGACGGACTTACCGAAAAACTCGAGCGCCAACTTCGCAAGCACAAGACTCGCATGCTCAATCGCCGTAAAAAAGCGAATGTGATACCGGGCTATGAGTCTGGTTCCATCAGCATCTTCGGTGCGCCGGAGGGCGACTCGGACGCCCTTCTCATCAAGGAGAAGTTCCTCCATCTCGATCGCCTCTCCCCGCCTGAAGCCATAACGCGCATGGAAGTGCACGGTGACAGCTTCTGGATGTTCACCAACAGCGAGACCGAACAGATGGGTCTTGTCTACAAGCGCAAAGATGGAACCTACGGATTGATCCAGCCGGAGTTATAGTCCCCGGTTTTCGCGAGGAGACAGATGGAAGTCGCTAATCAATCTCTGCCCGTGGCGCAGTTTCTTCAAGAAGCCGCTGAAAGCCTAGGATTGCGCCAGGTTGGAGGTAGCGAAAGCTCGCCCAAGGATATCACCCAGCAGGAAGTCTCCAGGCCGGGTTTTGTGCTAACGGGCTTCATCGAAAAGTATCAGGCAGAGAGAATTCAGATTCTGGGTGGGGCGGAGTCTTCCTATCTTGAACGCCTCGACCCCAAACAGCAACAACTCGCACTCGAGAATCTCTTTATCACGCATGTACCCTGCATCATCATTACGCGCGGCCAGGAACCCTTCGAAACTCTCATTCGTCTGGCCGATAAGTACAGCGTTCCTCTGCTGGCCACTGATAGTAAAACCACTCCCTTCATTCGCAGCCTAACCGCTTACTTGGCCGATCACTTTTCACCGCGAGGGACCGTGCATGGTTCCCTGGTGGATGTCCATGGCGTGGGACTCCTGGTAACGGGACCTTCGGGTATCGGCAAAAGCGAGGTGGCACTGGATCTGGTGGAGCGAGGGCATCGCCTGGTGGCCGACGATGTCGTTCATCTCATTCGCCGCGGTGACGACGTACTCATCGGCCGGGGCGACGAATTCCTCAAGCACTTCATGGAGATTCGCGGAGTGGGCGTGGTGGACGTGCGCGAAATGTTCGGCATTCGCGGCATTCGCATTCAGAAACGCATCGAAGTCGAGGTCAAGTTGGAGCGTTGGGTGGAGGGCAAGTACTACGATCGTACGGGTTTGGAATACGATACTTCCGAGATTCTCGGTGTTACCCTTCCTCAGGTCTTGCTGCCCATTTTCCCGGGGAAAAACATCACCGTGATCGCCGAGACCATCGCCATGAATCACATGCTGAAGACCTACGGCCTCGATCCTGCCGAGCGCTTCAATCGGCAGGTGAGCGAAGGTATCGCGCGGCGAGGTCGAGTGCGGACACTGGACTATCTGCGCAAGGACGAAGAATAAATGGTTCCCGCCTTGGTCATTTGCCACGGCGAGCTAGGCTCAGCTTTCATGGATGCCCTTGACGGCATCTTCGGGCCCGTGGACGAATTTCACGTCATCAGCAATCGCGGGCTCTCCAACGAAGCCCTGGAGGATGCGGTAAGGGCGAAACTGGGCGAGATCGGCCGGCAGGCCCTCATTTTCACGGATTACTTTGGCGGCAGTTGCGCCAACGCGAGCCTGACAGTGCTCAAGGGTCGGCCCGATTACCGGGTTGTAAGCGGCGTCAATCTGCCCATGCTCATCTACTACCTCACACATCGCGACGAAATGGACATGGCCGCCATTTTGCCCGGCATCATCAATCGCGGGCAGAACGCCATACGCGAACTCACGCCCCCGGGGCTTTGATCGAAATGATCCTTCATCTCGACGACCGCCTATTGCATGGGAAGATTCTCCACGGATGGTCCGCCGCCCGGGCGTCCCGGATTGTGTTGCTGTCCCTTCGCTTGGAGGATTCCGGCTTGTCCAGCCGCTGTCAGGAGGTTGCCGGTGGGGTCCCTTGCATTTGCCTGGCCGGTGCAGCTAAGTTGCCCGAGCCGGATCCAGGAGATTTCTGGCTCACGGACAATCTGGGATTGGCGAAAGAGTTGCTTGAAGCTGGACTGGTCGAATCCCTCAAGATTCTCGGCCTGAGACAGGGGGGCGAGGAATTGGCAGCCGATTTCAGTCCCGATTCCAGCAACCGAAAGATGCTGGACGAAATGGCCTCCCAGGGATTAAGAATTGAAATCCAGTCATTTCCGAGCAGTCCTGCGAGGATATGGCCCTTCTGAACTCAAAGACTCCTTGACTTGGAGTCTTTTTCCCTCAATTTGATCAGGCAGAGAGCCTCTGAATGAGCGCCTTCCGATCAGGAGTAAAGATTGGTCGAACGCAAACTGGATATCGTCAACGAAAAGGGCCTGCACCTGAGGGCGGCCAGTGAACTGGTGAAGCTGACCAGTTCATTGCCCTGCAGCGTTTCCCTTTCCAATGGAGTCATCGAAGTGGACGGCAAGAGTATCTTGGGCGTTGCCGCCCTGGGCGCTCCCATGGGAAGCCACATCGTGGTGAAAACCGTCGGCCAGGATGAAGAGGCTTCCATGAACCAAATAGACGATCTCTTCCGGAGAGGCTTCTACGAGAATGTCCTCTAGGGACAAATCCACAAAACGATTCCAGGGATTGCCCGCCTCGCCGGGCATCGCCATGGCTCGGGCTTTGGTGCACAAAGCCCAACTGCCGGCCCTACCCTTTCGCAATGTAGAGCCTGCGGCCCGTGAGTCCGAAATAGAGCGCCTGGAAGAAGCGCTGCGCGCCACGGCGAAGGATTTGGAAAACTCCCGCTCCCAAGTGGCGGACAAGTTGGGCGAGGATCACGCCCGCATCTTCGAAGCTCATCAGCTCATTCTCGCGGATGAATTGCTCGTGGAGCAGGTGCGTGGACTCATCCGCGAAGGCATGGGCGCAGAGATCGCCTGGACCGAAACCTGTAGCAATATACTCGATGCCTTCCGCGCTCTTCCCGCCGAGTTGGGGGACCGCAGCCTCGATCTGCGTGACGTGGAACGTAAGGTCCTGGGCAAACTGCTCGGGCGTGAATCGAGAGGATTCGCTCATCTCACCGACGAGGTCATCATCGTGGCCTCGGATCTGGCGCCCTCGGACACCGTGACCATGGATCGTGAAAAGGTGCGCGGCTTCGTGCTCGAGAAGGGTGGCCCGGCCAGCCATTCGGTTATCCTCGGTCGTAGCCTTGGCATACCCGTGGTAACCGGCGTGCGTGGGCTCATGGATGCGGTGCGCAATCGAGACAAGATCATTATCGATGGGCACTCGGGTCAGTTGACCTTGCATCCCGATGAGAAGGCCCTTCAGGATTTTGACGATCTGAAGGAAGCCTATGGCGCCTGGGAACGTGAGATGCTGCGTTTCAAGGATTTCCCCGCCGAAACACGGGACGGCCGACGCATCGAGTTGCTGGCCAATATTGAGATTCCCGAGGAGGTGGAATCCGCCCGAGATCACGGGGCAGCCGGGGTGGGTCTTTATCGCACCGAGTATCTATTTCTCACCAGCAACGAGCTTCCCAGTGAAGAGAAGCAGTACGAGGCATATTCCAGCGTTGTCAAATCCCTTGCACCTGCGCCGGTGATTCTGCGCAGCGTGGATCTGGGCGGCGACAAGATCCCCAGCTACCTGCGCTTTCCACGCGAACAGAATCCTCATCTCGGTTGGCGGGGTATACGCTACACCCTGAGCATGGAGGATATCTTTCGCACCCAGCTGCGCGCCATTTTGAGAGCCAGCGAGCATGGTCAGCTGCGGCTCATGTTTCCCATGGTCAGCAGCGTGGAAGAGATCCGTCAGATCAATGAGGTGCTGGCCGAGGTGCGTGAGGAATTGAAATCCGAAGGCCACCATGCGGGTGAGGACATTCAGATCGGCGTCATGGTCGAGACTCCCGCGGCGGTGGCCATTGCGCACCTACTTGCCCGCGAGGTGAATTTCCTGAGCATCGGCACCAATGATCTGATCCAGTTTTCCCTAGCTATCGATCGCAACAATAGTTTGGTGTCGGGGCTCTACGATCCCTTCCATCCC
>JACNKJ010000124.1 GCA_014382085.1 bacterium | reverse complement strand
GCCCATGCCGCCGAGCCAGTGCGTCATGCTTCGCCAAAACAGAAGGCCGCGCGGAAGATTTTCGATGTCGGTAAGAATGGTCGAGCCTGTGGTGGTGAAGCCGCTCATGATTTCGAAGTAGGCGTCGGTGAAAGCCAAGAGGGGGCTCATGCCCATGCGCAGGAAGTGTACGGTGAAGGGAATGGACCCGAGCAATGCGAGCATCACCCATCCCAGGGTGACAATGGCGAAACCTTCCTTGATGCCTTGGTCAAATCGCCCGGAACGAAAAACCCCCTGCAAAACAGTACCGAGCAGAAGTGAAACGAGAATGGTCAAGGTGAAAGACGAGATTTCGGGGCTCCACATGTCGCCGCCGCCGCGCTGTTGCCAAAGAGCGATGCCCGTAGGAACCAAAAGGACTAATGCCAACATTTGCATGAGGCGACCCAGGGAATAGAAGACGGCGCGGAACTTCACTTTTTGCCGCCCTTGAAGAGTTTCTGAATCTTGGGCGCCATCTGCGGCTGGCAAACCACGATTACGTCGTCGTCGGCCTCAATCTTTGTATCGCCACGCGGAATCGTCACCTCGCCCTTTCGGAAGATCGCCCCGGCGATAGCTTTCCCGTGCAGCGGGCTCCAAACCTTGGCCAGGGAATCCTTGGTGATCTTGCTCCCCGCTTCCGCGTGAATTTCCATGGACTCCAAATTCATGTCGCGCAACTGCAACTCCACCGAAATGCGCCCGCGATGGATGATGTCCATGATCTCCTGCGCCATGAGCCGCCGGGGGCTGATGACGTGGTCCACACCGATTTCGCGAAAGAGAGTATTGCTGCGCGGCTCCATGGAAATGGCGATGATCTTTTTCGCGCCCTCGGACCTGGCGAGCAAGGCGCTCATGACATTTTGTGAAGTGTCCTCTCCGGCGCCCACGAACAGGTCGATGTTTTCCACGCCCGCGTCACGCAGCACGTCACGTTCGGTTGGATCACCAAAAAGCACTTCCACTCCTTCCAGGCGTTCGGCCGAATCCAGGCCATGCTCGTAGTCGGGATCCAGATAGACCACCTTTTCCACCCACTGGCTCAGCGATTCGCAAAGCTGCACGGCGGTAAGGCTGCGCCCGGCGACCACGGCGCTTTTCACGGTGCGCGACCCTAGGTCGAGCAGGTCGAGATAGGTCTCAAGACCCTTTCGGCTGAAGAGCGTGGTGACGTCGTCGCCCTCCTGCAACACATCCTGGCCCCCGGGAATGCGCGTTTCGCCGTTTCGGTGCAGGGCCACGGCCAGGAAATTCCTCCCGCCGGCCAGCTGCAGGATTTCCATGAGGTTACGATCCACCACCGGCATGTTGGGTTTGATGATGTGCCGGCTGATTAGAATTTCACCTTCGTGATAACCGAAGACTTCCAGGGCGTCGGGCACGCGAGCGATCTGGTCGATCACCTGCACGATGACTCTTTCGGGATTGATGAAACGGGTCACACCAAAACCGTCGAGTACCATCTTACCTTCGGCGGCGGTGAGTTCGGGATTGCGCACGCGGGCGATGCGCTGGGGAACGCCATAGCGCGCGGCCAGTCCGCAGGCGAGGATGTTGACCTCGTCTTCAGAGGTGACAGCCAGGATCATTTCCGCGTCGCGAATACCGGCGGCCTCCAAAGCCGAAGGACTGCTACCGCTGCCGGGCACCACGAGAATGTCGAGCTTCTCGGCGATTTCAAGAACACGCTCACGCCTCTGTTCGATGAGGGCCACATCGTGTCCCTGTTTCTGAAGCTGGATGGCGAGCTCATAGCCCACGGTCCCGGCCCCGACGATAACGATTTGCACCATGACCTCCTAGACCGTGAATCTTAGGTAGGCCCGCCGAGGCTGTAAAGGTGAGAAAAAGGGCGGGAAACCCGGTCAATTAGGGGGCTGTATTTGAGTGGATGATTAGATATGGTGTTTGAGAGACTACCTATCATACCTGCTGCCCGCTGTCGGCCACCTGTCGGCCGCTGGAAGGGGAAACGTGAAACTGATTAAACTCATCCCAATTCTCGCCATGGCGATTCTCGTCGGATGCGGATCGGGAGACGACACATTGGAGACGGAAATGGAAGGCGCCGCCGACACACCGGCCTCGCAGGCCGTGGCAAAGCTCATGGAGGGGCTCGACTCGAACCTTGAGGTGGTCACCACCGCCAGCGGGCTTCAGTACGTGGACATAAGTCCCGGAACGGGCGGCGGCGTGAGCACCGGCCAGATGGTGAGCGTCCATTATACAGGTTGGCTGCTTGATGGCAGCAAGTTCGACAGTTCCCGAGATCGAGGCGCGCCCCTAGAGTTCAACATCGGCACCGGCCGCGTTATCCCCGGTTGGGATGAAGGTGTGGGCAGCATGCAGGTTGGCGGCCACCGAAAAATGGCCATTCCGCCCGAACTGGGCTACGGCGAGCGTGGCATCGGTCCGATTCCACCGAACTCGACCCTGATCTTCGATGTGGAATTGCTGGCGGCGGAGTAAGCGCATGCCCAAGCAGCCCATTGTGGAAATCACGCGCGTCCTGACCTTCGCTGCCTCGCATCGACTCTACAATCCCGATTGGGAAAATGAGCGCAACGATGAAGTTTTCGGCAAGTGCAACAACTTCTATGGCCACGGCCACGACTACGATGTGCGCGTGACCCTGCGCGGGCCGGCCGATCCGGAAACGGGCATGGTTATCAATCTGAATATCGTGGATAGGATCACTCGCGAAGAAATTGTGGAGCCCTGCGACCACAAGCACCTGAACCATGACGTGCAATGGCTTCGCGGTATCAATCCCACCACGGAGAATCTGGCCGTGGCTTTTTGGGATCGACTTCTGCCGCATTTCGGCGAAGCGCTGTACAAGGTTCGTGTGCAGGAAAATCCGCGCAATTGGTGCACCTATAGAGGGGAGAAGGGATAATGAAGGACTCCGTCCGAACCATCCTGGAGTTCATCGGCGAGGATCCCGCGCGCGAAGGCCTGAAGGACACTCCTGAGCGCATGGAGAAATCCATGGCTTTTCTCACCCAGGGTTATAAACAGTGCCCCGAAGAGGTGATCGGTCGCGCTATCTTCCACGAGAGCTACGACGAAATGGTCGTGGTGCGTGACATCGACTTCTACAGCATGTGCGAGCATCACCTGCTGCCCTTCTTCGGCAAAGCGCACGTGGCCTATATTCCCAACGGAAAAATCGTGGGCCTCAGCAAAATCCCACGCATGGTCGACGTTTTCGCCCGCCGCCTTCAGGTACAGGAGCGCATGACCCAGGAAGTCGCACAAACTCTTGTGGACATGCTTGAACCTCAGGGCGTGGCCGTGGTGGTGGAAGGCTTCCACATGTGCATGGCCATGCGCGGGGTGCAGAAACAGAATTCCTGGATGACCACATCCGCCATGCGCGGGGTCTTCCAAACCAGCACGCGTACCCGCGAAGAATTCCTGCAGCTTATCAAGGGGATCAGCAAGTGAGCGCCCGCGCATTCCTAACGGGCGGAGCATCGGGTATCGGCCGCGCCATCGCGACCATGCTGGTGAGCGAAGGATATCGTGTGGCCATTTCGGCCCGCGCTCATGATCGCGCCGCCACTGCCGCTGGCGAGATCGGCGCCGAGCTGGGCCTGGCCTGCGATGTTCGCTCTCCCGAATCCGTGCGCGATGCTGTGAACTGTCTGCTTGAGTCCTTCGGCGGGCTCGACCTGCTAGTGAACAACGCCGGCGTCGCGGAGTTTTTCAATGTGGACAAGACCAGCGAAGCTGTCTGGGCGGCAATGATCGACACCAATCTTTCGGGCACCTTTCGTGTGACCAAAGCCTGCCTTCCCTCCCTGCTCGATGGCGGAGGCATGGTCATCAATGTTCTATCCACCGCAGCGCGTACGGCCTTCCCCGGCAGCAGCGCCTATGTGGCCAGCAAGTTCGGGCAATTGGGTTTCGCGGAGTCCCTGCGCGCCGAGTACCGCGATCGCGGTCTTCGAGTCGTAAACATTCTGCCCGGTGCGGTGGACACGCCTATTTGGGACAACATCGAGGGCGACTGGGATCGCAGCAAGATGCTTCGCCCCAAAGATGTGGCTGAGGTAGCGCGCACAGCCCTACGGGCGCCTGCGGCAACCTTGGTGGAGGAGATTCGGCTGGGGCCGGCTGGCGGGGCGCTTTAGGCTAGCCTTGGGATCAATCAGGAAATCTGGCAATATCGCTTGATATTGGAAAAAACAAGCGAATAGGCCTGATATCGTGATGGTTTTGAATAGCGAGTCCCTGTTCGCACGGCCGCCCTTAAGCACTAGAACACGACATTTCCGCCGATTTTACACGAAATGCGCACATCCAATGGCACGGCTATCGCATCCGTATTACTTTGCTCAGGTTAAGCACGAATGGGGGAGCCGACCGGCTATCGCGGGCCCACAAAGCCGACCCCTCCGTTCTCTTCGATGCCGGACGCCACGCGACCGGACAGGGAGGCGAACTCTAAAAGAGTTATGTCCACCACAGAAGTCATACAACAAGATGAAGTAGTGATCCGCTTTGCCGGCGACTCGGGCGACGGAATGCAGATCACCGGAACTCAGTTCACCGACACCAGCGCTAAGATCGGCAACGATCTGGCGACCTTCCCCGACTTCCCTGCCGAGATCCGCGCGCCAGCCGGCACGCGTCCGGGCGTATCGGGTTTCCAGGTGCACTTCAGCTCCTCGGACATCCACACTCCGGGCGACCGACCCGACGTACTCGTGGCCATGAATCCCGCGGCCTTGATCGTCAACTATAAGGACCTGAAGCCGGGTGCCGTGATTGTGGTCAATGTGGGAAGCTTCACGGCAGGTGATCTGAAGAAGGCGAACCTTAAGTCCAACCCGCTCGAAGATGGAACTCTCGACGGTTACCGTGTCATCGAGCTGGACGTGAACGCTCGTGTGCAGGACGCGCTCAAGGACAGTCCCTTGAGCAAGAAGTTCATCCTGCGATGCAAAAACTTCTACGTGCTCGGTCTCATGTACTGGCTTTACAGCCGGCCCATCGAGCCCACGCTGGAGTGGTTGAGCCAGAAGTTCGCGGGCAAGCCCGAACTCGTCGACGCCAATCAGAAAGCATTACAAGCGGGATACAACCGAGGCAGCACCCTCGAACTTTTCCAGGGCCGTTACGAGGTACCGGCTTTCGAGGACGCGCCCAAGGGCACCTATCGGAATATCCTCGGCAACCAAGCCATCAGCCTAGGGCTGCTGGCAGGCGCCATGATGGCGGAGCTCACGCCTCTCTTGGCTAGCTATCCCATCACGCCGGCCTCGGATATTCTGCATCAGCTATCCTCCTACAAACACTTCGGCATGATCACCATGCAGATGGAAGATGAGATCGCTGCGGTGACGGCTGCCATAGGCGCTTCCTATGCCGGCACTTTGGCCATCACGACCACCTCGGGACCGGGGATGGCGCTGAAGACCGAAGCCTTCGGTCTGGCGGTCATGGCCGAACTGCCCTTGGTCATCGTGAACGTGCAGCGTGCGGGCCCATCCACGGGAATGCCTACCAAGGTGGAGCAAGCCGATTTGAATCAGGCCATCTTCGGCCGCAACGGCGAAGCTCCGATTCCTGTGTTGGCAGTGTCTACGCCCTCCGACGGTTTCGATTGCGCCATCGAAGCGGCGCGCATCGCAACGCAGTACATGACTCCAGTCATCTTGCTGAGCGACAACTACCTGGCTGCGGGTTCCGAGCCCTGGCTGTTGCCGGTCCTGGATGAGCTCAAGCACTTCCCGGTGAAGTTCCACACGGAGACCGAAAACTTTATGCCCTTCTCTCGCAACGAAAAGGGCGCGCGCCCCTGGGCCATTCCGGGAACGCCTGGCCTGGAGCATCGCGTGGGAGGGCTCGAAAAGGAGCCGCTCAAGGGCGAAGTGAGTTATGAGCCTGAGAGTCACGAGATCATGACGGCCGAGCGAGAGAACAAGGTCAAGGGCATTGCTAAGAGCTACAAGCCGCTGGAAGTTTACGGCGACGAGAAGGGCGACTTGCTGGTCGTCACCTGGGGCTCACCCTTCGGTCAGGCTCGCAGTGCTGTGGAGCGTTGCCGCAAGAATGGGATGAGCACAACCCACTTGCAGCTGCGCAATCTCTGGCCGCTGCCCAATGATCTGGGTGAAGTTCTTTCCCGCTACAAGAAGGTGCTCGTACCCGAGCTCAACTTGGGGCAGCTTGCGCGCATCTTGCGTAGCGAGTATCGCGAGGTGGAGTTTCACGAACTGCACAAAATGCAGGGCAAGCCATTCCACACCGATGAGATCCAAGACAAGATTGTCAGCCTCCTGGAGGTGAAGTAATGAGTACGCCAGAGGTTTTGACGAAAGCGGATTTCAAATCCGATCGCGACGTTCGCTGGTGTCCGGGTTGCGGAGACTATTCCATTCTCAACTCGGTGCAGACGGTCATGGCCGAACTCGAAATTCCCCGCGAGAAATTCGTGGTTGTTTCGGGTATCGGATGCTCCAGCCGCTTTCCCTACTACATGGGTACCTACGGCTTTCACAGCATCCACGGTCGTGCGCCGGCCGTGGCCACGGGTATCAAGGTGGCGAACCCCGACCTCGCGGTTTGGGTGGTCACGGGAGACGGCGATGGCCTGTCCATCGGCGGCAACCATATGATCCATACGCTGCGTCGCAACGTTGATCTGAAGATCCTGCTCTTCAACAACGAAGTCTACGGTTTGACCAAGGGACAGTACTCGCCGACATCGCCGGTGGGCATGCAGTCCAAGTCGACACCTTTTGGATCCATCGACCGTCCTTTCAATCCCATCACCTTGGCGCTCGGTGCAGGCGCGTCATTCGTGGCGAGCACGGCCGACTCCCAGCCAAATCCCCTGCATCAGATCCGCACAGCGCCCGCCGCCCACAACGGGCCCGCCTTCCTGGAGATTCGGCACGACTGCGCGATCCTC
>JACNKJ010000112.1 GCA_014382085.1 bacterium | reverse complement strand
TGGATCGTTCTTCAATTCGATGAATGCGTCGCTGAACCTGGATGCCCCAAACCTGTTCCTCATCGCCGCCGTAACGAAGCTGGCTAAGGGGAATGCGTACCTCGGCCGTCCAACCATCTTGGCAGGGAAGGGCCGCGTGATCCCAAATGGGGTCCCAATTGGGATTCCAATTATTGCCGTCTTCGCTAATGAGTTCATCGCCTTGGGTTCCGGAGAGACTGGCGGTGAAGGAGAAGGCGGTCCGGCCATCGTGGTAGCTGTCTATGTTCACTTCCACCCAATCGCCGGGGAAGTGATCCCGCCGCGACATGATGCTGGCAAGCTTATCCGGCTCGGGATCCTTGGCGTGATAGGCCAGGTAGAGATTCTCATCGTCGTAGAGAATCTTGAAGGCTGTCTGACCCGTGGGCGAGACCCCTTCCACGGGATCTCGCTGAAGAAAATCGCCTGTCCAATTCACCTTGTTCCACACTGATTCATCGATATTTCCATCGATGCGCGGAGCTTCATCGGTACGGGTGGTGGTATAGCTGCGTTTCTCTGCATACGAGATTTGAGCCAGAAGTAGGATTACTCCACAAACCATAAGCAGGGTCGGTTTCCTCATGCTTCTCCTCATGGGGACAGCGGGCAGCGGCAAAAAATGGGGGGAGGCCGTCATCACTACGATAAGGACGCCATAGAGTTCCGCGGGGTTTGAATTCAATTGCAGGCCTGTTAAGTTCGATACATGGACAACAAGACAAGAACCTATGAAATCTTCGATGGACCTGATGGCCGGCTGGCCCGGTTTGCTTCGCTCTCGGCATATCCGAATTTGGTTCATGCCCTAACACCCAAGGGAACCTGGCTTCTTCCCCCCGATCTTTCGGTGCTCGAGCACAGCGAGCGCTGCGACGCCCTGGCCCAGAATCAAGGTTTGAGCGGGGCCGCCTGGCTGAGTCAAGTTCACGGAAATCGCGTGATTCAGGCCCGCGAAGCGGGATTGCTGGGAGAGGCAGACGCCCTGGTTTGCGACGAGCCGGGTCTAGGAATCATTGTGCGCGGCGCAGACTGTCCTCTAATTCTCGCCACCGCCCATGGCGCTAAGGGATGGGCCGTGGGTGCGGCTCACGCCTCCTGGCGAGGCACGGTGGCCCGCGTGAGCGAGGCCATGCTGGAGGCGCTCCTTGATCTCTGTCAGGGTGAGGCCGCTTCGGTCACTGCCGCCATCGCCCCATCCGCAGGACCCTGCTGCTACGAGGTGGGTGAAGAGCTTCGCGAGCAAGCCTTGGATGCCTTGGGTTCATCCGGGGAATCCTTTTTTGAGAGGCGCGATGGATCGCTCTATTTCGATCTTTGGGCTGCAAACCGCGCGCAGATGCTGGCGGTGGGTTGTCGGCCTGAGAAGGTCAGCGTGGCGGCCCATTGCAGCATGTGTCGCAATGAGGATTTTCCAAGTTGGAGAAAAGAAGGGAAGGCGGCCGGAAGAATGGCGGCCCTCATCGGCATACATGCTTGATTCTCGAGCTCAACGATGCACTTAATGCGGAAATCTTGCGAAACACGAGGGCGACAAAGGCGATAGTCAGGCATCCCGGAGGCTGATATGTGGCAAAGCGTTTTGAAAATAGTCGGACTCGTCTTTCTCGATCTGGGCCTCTTGGTCTCGCTCTTCTTGATACCCCTGGGCATTCCCGGCAATTTCGTCATTTTGGGCCTGGCTCTGCTCGCCGCATGGATCGGCGGTTTTCAGGCCATCGGTTTGTGGACCTTGCTCATCATGTTGGCTGCGGTGCTCCTGGCCGAATTGGTGGAAGCTTTTTTGGGCTCGGCCATGGCCAAAAAATACGGTGCATCCTGGTGGGGTGTCCTGGGCGCACTTCTGGGTGGTTTCCTGGGAGTGATCGTGGGGACGGCGCTCTTTCCCGTGCTGGGCTCTCTCGTAGGGGCCTTCTTGGGAGCGGCCCTGGGTGCCGCCATACTCGAAGCCGTCAATCTGCGCCGGGTGGACGCAGACGCCATGCGCGCCGGTTGGGGAGCCTTCCTCGGGCGGCTCCTGGCGTCGTTCTTCAAAATGGGTGTGGGCGTTGGAATAGTGATTTGGTTGATCCTACGCACCCACTGATGGATCCTCCGGCAGCTTGAATTGCTCGAAGAGCTTCCAGACCAGAAGCGCCATGGCGCCGACATAGAATCCCGATGAAATCCAAAAACTTCGCCCCAGTAATATGACTTCACTCAGGTTCGCCCGAATGGTGGACTGGATGATCATGAGCGTGAACGCGAAGCTGAGTGCGCCCATCCAGAGAACCGAGCGAGCGAGAAAAACCATGCTCTCGGCTCGGTACTCTCCGTTTAACCAGAACTCCGAGTTGGGAATGGAGATGAGCGAGGCCGGTAACCGCGGTATGACCAGGGCAAGCAACAGAAAAAAGCCGGCCACTCCACCTTGGGTGAGCAGGCTGAAAGCTTTGAAACTCTCTCGGCTCATGAAGCCGTTGGGCTCACCTGAGAAGGTGAAGTGCGATGCCACTGCCGGGGGCAACTGGGGAATGTAGACCCGTGTTTGATAGAGTAGCGCCATGATTAGAACGGCGTAGGCGAAAAGTGGTATCCGATATTGAGAGTTCATCATCCAATGTTCTTGTTGTCGGCCTCATCTTTTACCAGATAACCGTCGTCCTGGCGTTTTCGATTGACCGCATTCTTCTGCATGTACATGCGATGCACATCTTCGGCGCTGAGGCCCATCACCTGGCAAGCGCTCACCCAGAAGTGCAGAATATCCACCAATTCAACTTTGAGATTCTGTTCGTCGAAGAGGTCGACTTTTGTGCGCCACCATTTCCAATTGGTGGAATCCACCAGTTCGCTGAGTTCCTGGCTCATCGCCAAGGCATAGTTTTGCACCCACTGATTCTGCAAGCTGCGGCTCTTGGGGATGTCGTCGTAATCGACGTCGAGACCGTTCTGCTTGAGCGTGTATTGATTCAGCTCGCGCTGCATATCCCAGATTTCACCGAGGAGATCTTTCACGATGCCTGCCTTGTTGAAGTGAAATCGGATGGTAGCAAGGCGGGCAGGATTTGGCAATCCGCGCTTAGCGGAACTACTTCGCCAGGATGATCCGCTGGGTCTGGCTCAGGTTGCCGCTGGTGGCGCGAACCAGGTAGAGACCGCTGGAGGCGGGGCGACCCATGAGGTCGAGGCCGTCCCACTGAAACTCATGGAAGCCGGCTTCCAAGAATCCGTCATGTAGGAGAGCCACTCGGCGGCCATCGGCCGAGATCAGCTCGAGGCTCAGGTATCCCTTGTGCTCGATCTGAAGCGGAATGCGGGTCCGAGGATTGAAGGGGTTGGGGTAGCACGCGCCAAGCTGGAAAGCAGGCGAAGCTTCGGGAGCTTCGGTGCGATAGGGGAAATCCACCATGTATGCGGACTCGGCCTGCCACACCACCTTGTCGCCACTGCGATCCTGAAGCCAGCAAATAAGCTTGCACTCCATAGCGTCCCAACTACCCGAGCTGTCTCCATTCAAGTCGAACTCGCCGAAGCGTGTGGCGGGAAACTGCGAAATCGACCATCCCTGATAATCGGGACTGGCCTTGTGGAAGGTGCTGTAATAAGGGCCGTCATGATGGGTGACGTCTTCTACAATGACCGCATGCAGGTAGTAATCTCCGGTAGGTAGTTCCTCGGCAGTTCTCACTTCGATCTCGAAGCTGCCTCGACGATTGCGAGGATCGAACTGCCCCTCGATGTTCAGGCTCACCGGCGTCTCGCCGTTCTCGAAATACTCATACTCCCAGTGTACCGGCAGGGAGTACTTGTTGCTGGGTAGCCAGCCATCGGTGCGAAAAAAGGGGATGTAATTGACCTCATAGACCCATCGTCGGCCTGTATTGTCTTCGGGATTTGCATGGAACCATGGATCCCAACCGGGCCATTCCATATGCCACTCCACAACGAGCAGTTCGTCGTCGTCGTGTTCCAAATCGAATTCGTGCAGCACCGACTCCGCCGATGGGCAGAAGGTTCATCCGGTATTCGTGAAGAGCTCTACGAGTACGGTTCGCTGAACGGCGAGGGCTCCAAGGGTACTGCCGAGTAGAATGAGAAGCGCGGCAGCGATCCGGAGGGATACGGTCATTTGTCCTCCAAAGGTGTCGCGCGTTATTTTACAGGATTCGGCGGGCACTTAACAGGGTAAAGGCCGTATTTCTGGAATGAACTCGTTAATTGTTGAGGCTCAGTTATTTCATGAGCACGAGGCGCTGGCTGCTGCCGCCTCGTGAACCGATGCTCCGGGCCAGATAGATGCCGCTAGCCATCGACTGTCCCCGCTCGTCCAGGCCATCCCAAGTGAATTCATAGGATCCGGAGTCGAGGTCGCCGCGGTGCAGTTGTTTCACCAAACGACCATCGGCCGTGAGGATCTCCAGTCGAAGCGAGCCAGCTTCTTCTATTCGGATGGGAAGCACGGTTTTCGGATTGAAGGGATTGGGGTAGGCCGCGCCTAGGGAGAAGCCCAGGGCAAGCTCCGGAGCACCCGTGATATCGCCAGAGGGTAAATCGCGAATATTCACCGACTCGGCCTGGAGAACCATCTTGTTGTCACTTCGATTCTGTAGCCAGCAAATGATCTTGCACTCATCGGGATCCCAGTCGCCGGCGGCATCGCCACTGAATTCAAACTCGCCTTCAAGTTCTGCCGGGAACTCGTCAACAGTCCAGCCCTGTGGGTCGGTAATGGACTTGTGGAATGTATTGTAATAGGCCCCGTTGTAGTAGGTGACCTCTTCGGTCAGAACGGCAAAGAGGGCGTAGTCGCCTTCAGGAAGATCGGAGAGTGTCTCGACTTTGAATCTATACTCGCATATCGAGTTGTCGGGATCGAATTCGCCTTCGATTTCCAGGTGTACTGGAGTTTCGCCATTGTCGTGGTACTCGGATTCGATGTGGGTTGCGACCGAGTACTTGTTGCTGGGAAGATAACCGTCGGTTCTGAATGCGGGAATGTACCAGAGGTTGTAAAAGGCTCGGCGTTCTTCATTCTCGTCTGGGTTGGCGACGTTCCAGGGATCCCAGGATGGCCAGCTCAAATGCCACTCAACAATGAGTAGCTCATCGTCGCTGTATTGCATGTCCAGGTTGTGGAGAACCTCTTCCGCATCCGCGCAGAAACCACACCCGATATTACCGAAAAGCTCTACGAGAACCGTTCGTTGATCAGCATGACCAGAAACTGAACTGAGTATCAGCGCCAAAAGGGTAAGAACAACAACGCGTGGGGTTCCCATCCATATCTCCCAAAGCAGTGAAGGTGCGCATAATACCGGATAAATGCCCTGACTTGAAGGCCTAATTGTCTTAATTCTTCCGTTAGTGCAAATATAATTCCAATAGAAGAGGAGAGCTCCTCACACTCTTCGGTTCGGCGGCTTCCAAAGTAGTCTTGAAACACAAGCTCTGGCCGCCTCACAAGTCAAATGCATGGAACTCTCCTCTCCTATTGGAAAATCCCCATAGATGGCAATGAAAATGGGGAAGGACTGAGTCCTCCCCCGAATAATTTGCGAAGCTCAAGTAAGGGGGAGGACTCAGACCTTCCCTACTCTCTTACTTCATCAAAACCATGCGCTGGCTCTGATTGCCGAACTTGCCGGTGACCCGCGACATGTACACGCCGCTGGCAACCTTTCGGCCGGACTGATCATCGCCGTTCCAGTTGAACTCGTGGTTTCCGGAATCCAGAAGTCCATCGTGAAGCACCGCAACTCGGCGACCGTCGGCGGTGAGGACTTCCACAAGCACGTCACCAGAGGCCTTCATCCGCACAGGGATGGAGGTCTTCGGGTTGAAGGGATTGGGGAAGTTGCGGCCGAGCTCGTAGAGAATCGGAGCGTCGACCACGTCGGTGGCTTCGCCAAGGTCGAAGACGAAGCTCTGTGCGGCCTGCTGAATCTTCTTCTGGCCGGTGGTATCCTGCAGCCAGACGATGATGCGGCATTCGGTATCGTCCCATGCGCCCGAGCTGTCACCGTTCAGATCGAAGGCCGAACCTACGGTAGCGGGGAAACTGGACACGGCCCAACCATTGAAGTTTGGGAAAGCCTTGTGCATCGTGTCGTAATAGTTTCCACCCCAGTAGGTCTGTTCTTCGGTGACCACTGCGAAAATCTTGTAGCTACCCGCGGGGAGCTCTTCGCTGACCGTCGCGGTGACTTCGAAGTTTCCGGTCTTGGTTCCGGCATCGTAATCACCGGTAATCGTCAAGGTGACGGGAACATCGCCATTGGTGTTGTACTCATAGTCCCAATGGGGCTCCAGGGTTGAGCTACTGGAGGGCAGCCAACCATCAGTTTTGAAGGCAGGCACGCCATTGATACCGTAGAAAACTCTGCGACCATCGTTGTCTGTGGGATTGGCGCTGTACCAGATATCCGAACCTGGCCAGCTCATGTGCCATTCCACAATCGCAACTTCAGTGTCATCGTGATTCATATCGAAACTGTGCAACGCCGACTCCGCCGACGGACAGTATACTCAGTTGGCGTTGGTGAATAGCTCCACCAACACGAGCCTCTGGACAGCGAGTGCGCCAACGCTGCTGCTGATCAGGAGGATCAGAGCAACAGTGACCTTGATCAAAGTGCGCATGGAGATTCCTTTCGGAAGGAGTGATTAGGGCATCATTCTAACAGATTTGGATGACACTGTTAACCCTATTTTAAGGTATAAAACTAGAGATTCCATATTCAATTGCTTGAGCCGGAGGCAATTGCCGGAAAGGGTCAGAAACAGAAAACGGAGAGGCAGAACGCCTCCCCGAGAGAAATGTGAAGCTTGAACGAGGGGGGCGTTCTGCCTCCCCGCATTCTATTTCATCAAAACCATGCGCTCCATCTTGCTGCCTCGGTTTCCCGTTACCCGAGCCATGTAGACACCGCTGGCCACGGAGCGATCTGAGCTGTCGCGACCGTTCCAGGTGAACTCATGGTCGCCAGAATCCAGCAGTCCATCATAGAGAACCGTCACGCGACGACCATCTGCTGAGACGACTTCCAACAGAACTTCCCCGGCTTTTT
>JACNKJ010000065.1 GCA_014382085.1 bacterium | reverse complement strand
ATCGGGAGGCCGGGGAGTGAATCCCTTCGTCGCCGATATGGTGCAGAATCGCTTCGTGCTGGCCTCGGCCAGCCCGCGCCGCAGAGAGTTGCTTTCCCGCCTCAGATTCAAAATTCCCTACGACATCAGTGATTACGAGGAAAGTAACCAGGCGGAAGACCCCCGAGAGGCTGCTCGCGCCAACGCCCTGGGTAAAGCACGTGATGTAGCCCAACGGCATCCCGGCAAGTTGGTGATCGGGGCCGACACGGTCGTGATATTGGATGGGCATATTCTCGGCAAGCCCAAGGATGAAGCCGACGCCGCAGGAATGTTGGAACTTCTCTCCGGACGTGAACACGAGGTGGTCACGGCCTTGGCCCTAGTCGGGGAGGGCGAGCGTGTGGAGCATAGCTGTACCCGGGTACAGTTTCGCGACCTCAGTCCCGCGGAAATTCAGGCATATGTTTCCAGCGGCGAGCCCATGGACAAGGCTGGCGCCTACGGCATTCAGGGCTTGGCCGGGCAATTCGTCACGCGTATCGAAGGATGCTATTTCAATGTCATGGGCCTGCCCGTGGAATTGCTGACGCGCATGCTGAGGTCCTGTTAACAATGATAAATGTTTCTATTCCGATCCTGTAGTATGAAACCCTGGGCGCCCCTTTAATATTTTTACATTTATGACTGCTGGGCTAGACTGCTCCATGAAGCTGATTGTATCTCCTTGTGCACATCCTCTACATGGATCCAGGGAATGGAAAATCACGAAGCTGCGGCAAGGTTCGAAACAGAAGGAGCTGATTCATGAGCGCCATTCCTATAGGCCTGCTTGTCATCTTCGGAGGCTTGTTGCTTTTCGTGTCGCTTCTTGTGCGCGTCAAGTCAGGTGGAAAATACGAGATCAAGATGATCGACATAACCCTCGTCCTGATCCCACTCTTCTTCTGGCTCTTCGCCACCGGGAAAATCAAGAAGATGACGGTAGGGGGTGTGGAAGTTGAAACTGCCGAGGCCTTCGTTCAGGCCGCCGAGGTGCCCATCGAATCGCAGGTGACCCTTAGGACCGCATCGAGCATCGAGGATGTGGTTGAAACGGTGGAACTGCATCAGAAGGAAGGCGTGGAGAAGATTCCCGAGCTCATCAAGAATCAGGTAGAGGCCCTGGAGTTCCAACTGGGGCATGGTGGGTATTGGGGGCCCGCCATTCGAACCTACTTCGAATCTTTGGGAGCACATTCCTTTTTGCGATTTGCGGTCATCCATGAGCCGGATGGAACCTTCTTCGGCGTGTATTCGGCCAAGGACCTGCTTCTCTACTTCCAAAACAAGGGTGGGAGGTCCTATGATGACTTTGCTGATGTTCTCAATTCTCCAACTCAGGACTCTCGCCAGGGACTCAGTGAATTACCCGGCTTTATCCCCGGCAAAAATGCTGTGGATGTCTCCGCAAACAAGCGCAGCGTTCTGGCCAGGATGGAAGAGTTGAAATCCGGCACCCTACCCGTTGTCGATTCGAACAAGCACTTCGTGGGCATGGTCGATCGCGACCAGGTAACCGCCAGCCTGATTATGGACGTGGCCGACAAGCTGGAAAAATTCCACTAGGTGAGATTATCGATTAAAATCTGGAGTGAACATGTACAGCCGCGAAGCCCTGCTCGACATGCACAGCCGCGTTCATAAGAATCTGGCCGGACTCATCGCCCACTGCGCCAAGCTCAGTCCGGAAGACGCCGAGCGTAAACTCGAGGCCTTCGGCGACGCGACCATCCGCCTGCAGATCCATCATGCCATTGGCGCGGAGAAGTACTGGATGGGCGTGCTCCAGGGCGTGGTGGACGCAGCCGATACCTCTGGCGACTATCCCGATGTGGCGTCCCTCGAGGCTTTCCGGATCGAGGTCTTCCAGGCCACGCGGGAATTCCTGAACTCCCTCGACGAGGAAGCCCTCAACGGCGAGCGCCGGGTGAGCACCTGGGGCGGCCACGAGGCGGACCTGCGGCCCAGCCACGTTTTCCTGCGAACCCAGACTCATTACTATCAGCATCAGGGTCAGGTGCTCGCCGCCTGCCGCCTGCTAGGCCATCCGGGCTCCGGATTCGACTTTCCCATCCGTTAATTCCGTGAAGCTCGCAGCGGGAAGCACTCTCCTTCTCTGGGAACCGTCCACCCCGTTGACACCCCGCAGACCCTGTGATACTTTGCGACTTCTCCCCACTAAGCGTTTCCACGACAGGAGGATGGGGACTTGCAGCCCCCTATTTTCTCCAGGGCGTTTTTTATCGCCTTGATCATCATGGGACTCTCCGCATCGGCCATGGCCGCCGAAGGAGGTTCCATCGCGGGCAGCATCGTGGATGTATCCACCGGCCAGCCCCTGCCCTTCGGCAATGTGGTCATATTGGGGACGCAGTTCGGGGCCATGACCCTGGACGACGGCAGCTTCCTTATCAGCGACATCCCGCCCGGCACCTACGTCTTCCGCGCCACCTACATGGGATACAAAATGGCCGAGCGCACCAACGTGCGCATTCGCAGCGGCACCTATCTCGAGTTCCACTTCAAGCTCGAGCCCACGGTCATCAAGACCGAGCAAATTACCACCTGGGGTGAGGCGCCCATGGTGGACGTGACCGAAGCGGCCAGCGTTACAAGTCTCAGCTCCGATGAAATCGCCAAGATGCCCGTGGAAAACGTGGAAGAGGTTATGATCGCCCAGCCCGGCGTGGTGAAGGAAGACGACGAAATCCACATTCGCGGCGGGCGCGCGGACGAAGCGCTCATTCTAGTAGACGGCGTTCCCATGAAAGACGCTCTGGCCGGCACGAGCAGCGCCAAGGGCATCGACTCAAAAACCGTTTCCAAAATGGACGTGATCACCGGAGGCTGGCGGGCCGAATACGGCAACGCCCTGGCCGGGGTGATCGACGTGAGTTTGAAAGAAGGCGGTCCCAGCTATTCGGGCTATGCGCAATACGGCATGGATCATCTGCCCGGCGTGGTCACCGATTGGGAACACTACTATTCCGATACCTACAAACGTCAGTTCAGCGGACCCATGCCCGGAAGCGGTAGCTGGTTCCCCGGCGAGTGGCTCAGCTACTTCGCGAACTTCTCCAGCGAGATTCTCAACACGCGCTACCCCAGCATCCGCACCTTGCCCCTGGGACCGGAGAACCTCAACGTCAACTATGAGGATAGTTTCCTAGGCGTTCCCATCCAGTGGGGGAACAGCCTCGCGCCGCGGCAAAACAACACCTGGAACCTCATGGCCAAGCTCAGTTGGAAGATCAATCCCGATCATAAACTGCGACTGTCCTTCATGAAGTTCCTGGGTTTCGACCAGGGTTTCGAGCGCCACGACATCAGTGACATCACACGCCAGAGCAATCGCTATCCTTACAACTGGTCGCACTTCCTGTCGCACTACAGCGCTTTCGTGGAAGACCAGAACGTCACTACGCTGCACTATCGCCACACACTGAGCAGTAGTGCTTTCTACGAAATTCAGGCCGCCCGTTACTTCACGCGACTCCATCAGGATAGCCAGGGTGTTAATCGCGACGATCTGAAAGATTTGCTCGCCGACTACGTGCCCCCCGAATACACCTGGGCCGACGCGGCCCACGGTGAGGAGTGGGAGTTCCACCCCTTCTTTAGGCTCAATGGCGACAACAATATCTACCGGGATCGATTCGTGGAGCGTTACTCGCTCAAGAGTAGTCTCACGAAGAAGTGGTACCCGCACCATAGCGCCAAGGCGGGTTTTGAGGTCGGTTACGAGACGGTGCAGAACATCGACATCCAAGATCCCTGGATCAGCCGCGCCGACGGCCTGGGGCGCAAAGACATCTTCCGTGCCTTCCCGACCACCGGCTATTTCTTCGCCCAGGACGATATCGAGTACCAGGGCTTCGTGGCCAACCTGGGTCTTCGTATGGACTACTGGTTCCCCGGACAGTTAGCCACCGACGCGGCTCAGAGCGCCCTCGACGGAACGGCCGGCGATCTCTTCACCGAAGAAGTGGGGCAGCAGTATTTCGATAACACCCACGAGCTTTTCGGCAATCGCTACAAATACACGGTGAGCCCGCGTATCGCGATCAGCTATCCCATTAGCGATCGTGACAAGCTGCGCTTCAATTACGGACACTTCAGTCAGTGGCCCACCTACTACTACGTCTACGCGCACGTGGCCAGCGGCGTGGAGGATCTCTTCGGGAATCTGGGCAACATCAACCTGGATCCACAGATCACGATTCAGTACGAGTTGGGTGCCAGCCACACATTTGCCGAAAACGTGGCGGGCGACCTGACAGTCTTCGTGAAGGACATCTTTAACTACCCGACCAGTGACCGCTTCACCGTGCAGTACTTCGATCCCGAAGGCGGTAGCAAGGAA
The DNA here is from genome assembly GCA_014382085.1 of bacterium. GTDB lineage: Bacteria > Krumholzibacteriota > Krumholzibacteriia > JACNKJ01 > JACNKJ01 > JACNKJ01. Next base: position 2,738 of record JACNKJ010000065.1, on the reverse strand, counting down.
GCCACCTACTTCCTCTATAGAAACGCCGACTACAGTCGCAGCCGCGGCGTGGAGTTCAGCCTGCGCAAGCGGCGTGGGCGCTATGCTTCGGGCAGCCTCAGCTATACCTACTCCATCGCAACGGGAAAGAGCAGCGATCCCGATGCCCTTCGCGAACTCTACATTGGCGGCGCCACGGGCGAGGTGGAAGTTCAGGAAGGCTTCCTTTGGTGGAACAAGCCCCACCGGCTCACGGCTACCTTCGACTACCGCGCCCGCAACCCCCAGGGCCCGAATTTCCTCGGAATTCCCACACCCGGTCACTGGGGTTTCAACCTCTACTATGTGCTGTCCAGCGGGCGGGCTTACACGCCTAGCGACCTTTTAGGTGTGCCCATCGGCGAAGACTATTCACGTAATGGTCCCATCGAGCAGAACTTGAATCTCAAAATTCAAAAGTGGATCATGTGGGGAGATACCCGCATCGACGTGACGCTCCAGGGCTGGAACGTTTTTAACTGGGACCGACCCAAGAGCGTGGACCCGGTCACGGGCGAGCCCTATGAAGATGGAGTGGGATCCTACTCGGTGGAGTTCACCGATCCCGATGCGCGGCTTTCGCGCTATCTGTCTCTGCTCGATCCTTCCCGCAACGGTAATCCCCGCCGCTTCAAGCTGAGTGTGGGGGTGAACTTCTAATGCGCCTAGGCAACCTGATTCTCTGCACTCTGGCCATCTTGATCTTCGCCGCCCCAGCCGGCGCGCGCATGGAACTGGGCGCACTCCGCGTGGCCACCAGCAGTGGAACCTTCCTGAAGATCGGCGTCAGCCCCAGGGCCGAGGGCATGGGAGGCGCGTGGGTGGCCATCGCCTCGGACGCCACGGCGGCCTGGTACAATCCTGCGGGCATGGGACTGCTTGCCAACCGTCAATCCACCATGGGCTATGTGGCCTGGCCGGCGGACATTCAGTACGTCAGTGCTGCGGTGGGCCTGCCCGGCGGATTCTTCGGCGGCACCTGGGGTCTGACCCTGGGCAACCTGTCCACGATTATCGATGAGACCACCGAGTATGAACCCTACGGCACCGGCCGCGAATTCCTCTACTCGGACACGGTGCTGGGGATCACCTTCGCGCGCTTCCTCACCGACAAACTGATCCTGGGCATCAGCGGCAAATACGTTCGCGAAGATCTAGGTTCATCCATCGATCTTCCCGTGGTGCAGACCTGGCTGGTGGATGCGGGTACTCTCTATCACATCGATTGGCACAACACGCGCATCGGCATGTCCATTCAGAATTTTGGCCCGGAGTTCAAGCCGCCGGGAGAATACTGGAACTACAGTGAAGAGAAGTACCAGGAGTACGAGGGTTTCCCTCCGCCCTCTTCATTCCGCCTGGGCATGGCCTGGGAAGCCTTCAAAGCCTGGCCCTGGATGCTGACTCACAGTTTCGAACTCAATCATCCCGCGGATAATCGCGAGACCCTTCACACGGGTGTGGAACTGGCCTACATGGGTGGAGTTTTCGCCCTGCGCGGCGGCTACGTCTTCATGGCCGACGAAATGAAGCTCTCGGCCGGATTCGGGACATCCTTCATGATGGGCTCCGCTATGGCCGGCCTGGACTATTCCTTTACGGACGGCGGCGATCTTGGAGCTATCCATCGCTGGGGATTAAGGGTGGATTTCTAATGCGAGCACTGAAGACCATCCTGCTATTGACCTTTATGGCCGCGGCGGTCGGTTGCGGGATCAAACCCGAGCTGCCCGACCAGACTCCTTTTACCGGCGGCATCAGTGAAGGTGATTACTCGCTGGAGTACCGCTGGACCGTCACCGGCGTCACCGACATGGTGGTGGGTCGCGACTCGGGAATCTTCTATGTGATCCAGGATTCCGATAGTCTGGGTATCTATCCGGCCTATCGCCGTGCGAACGCGGTGCTGGAAGGCCGCCAGCTCTTTCCCGATCTCATCGAGCCGACCCTCCTCTGCGAGGGGCTCGACTTCGATCGACGCATCTGGATCTACGACGAAGCCGACGGCAAGGTGAAGGGCTTCGACGGAAACGAATTCCTGAACGAACTCAGCGTGATCATGGAATTCCACGATCCAGCTTGGCGGGATGTGGTTGCCATTGCCGCCGACGACGATCGCCGCATCTTCGTGGCCGATCGCGGTCCCAATCGAATTTACCGCTACAAGGTAGAGGGCGAGGCCGGCGATTTTGAGATTTTAACTGACGGTGAAATCAGCTGGACCAGTCAGGGGGGCGGCGCCACGGTGCGCGACCTCGCCTTCGCGAACGGCTTCTTGCTTTTGCTCGATGACGTGCTACTCACCTTGCAAATACTCGATCCCGAGACCGGATCCCAGAATCCCGCGGTTTTCACCTACCTCGATGGGTTCCTGGACCAGCCCGCTCACATCACGGGCGACGGAGATGCCATTTTCGTTACCGATCGTGCTAACAACACTGTTTGGGCCATCGACTGGGACCTGAATATGAATCTCGCCCTGCGCATCAACGCACAGGACGATGATCCCGCCTTGGTCGATCCTGTTGCAATGACCGTCAACGAGGGGAAGCTCTACGTGGCAGACCCCGAACTTGGAAAGATTTTGGACTATGAGAAGCGGTAGACGGCTGTTGGCACTGTTGATCCTGCTCCTGGCCCTGCCCACCATGGCGGCCGAGGGGGATCACAGTTCGCCCAGGCCCCTGGAATTGCCGCCCTCAGGTCCTTTCTGGGCAGAC
>JACNKJ010000242.1 GCA_014382085.1 bacterium | reverse complement strand
CTCACGAGCTGCACCGTAGACCTCTTCATAGCTCACCGTATCGGCCAGGAAATCGCTCGCCGCGGCCGCGGACAGATCGAGTTTCAGATCGAGGTCCATGAGAAGTCGTTGCCCGACTTCGCGTTCCTCGTCGGAAACACCGTAGTGCCCGTAGATGATGATGTCTTTGATGCGGATGTGATCCATGCCCCGCGTCCCTTCGAATGGCTCAGACTAAGGAGGGTCGGGGGCAGTGTCAAGGCGGGGTATGGGCCTCAGTAGAGGATTTTAACCTGGGACCAGCTGCTGACTTCGCTTTTGGCGATCCCGCAATCTACCGGATGGGCGCCCAGGTATCCCAGGCAGCCCTCGACGAGGCAAGGCGAGTCGAGTTGGAGCCCTAAATTGATGAAATCGTTTTGGCTGCAAAATTCGGGATCCTCCGAGATATTCCCCCACTGTCCCAGGAGCGGGGCCATGCAGCCGGTCCAGTCCCCGCCGAGATTGCCGAAAATATCGGTATCCCAGGCGAAGGCGTCGCCATCCACACAGGATACGGCCGCGCCGCCTTCGTTGAAGGCTAGGATGGAGCAGCTCAGATTTGGAATGGAAGGATAGCCGCCATCGTGGGCGCGGTAGTCCAGCGCGCTTCCCAAAGGCGCGCTGTTGCGGGCGAAGGTACATTGGATGATGCTTGCATCTCCCCCTTGCAATGCGAATGCACCGCCGTATGAGAGGGCCACATTGTCCACGAAACTGCAGTGGTCCAACAGTGGCGAGGCGGTAATCGCATGCAAGCCGGCACCGACTGCCGACTCGTTTTCCCTGAGCTGGCAATCGGTGAGCGTCACCGAGGAGAAGCCGTAGGATGAAATCGCCCCCCCGCCCAAACCGGATTCATTTCCGATAAACTCGCAGCGCAGGAAGCGGGTCGGCGAAAATTCATCGCACCAAATTGCTCCGCCGTAGTGGTAGGCCCGATTCCCTTCGAAACGACAATCCTCGAAAATCAAAATCGAGCCTAAAGCCGAAACGGCGCCACCCCAGGTGGACACATTTTCCAGGAAAAGACAGTGGCGAAGGGTCGGATGGGAATCCACAAGTTCCAGGGCCGAGCCGACGCCACCCTCATGGGTGGCCCTCCCCCAGCGGAAAGTGAAACCCTCGATGCGGGTGTCTACACCAAGATCCGTGCCCCGCATAATCTGATTCACGCTTTGTCCATTGAGGATAACGCAATCTGGCACTCCGCCGGCGCTTCGCAGGGTCACGCCGTCCTTTATGACAAGATCAGCCACGATGTAGTGTCCGCAGGCCACGAGCACCGTGTCGCCATATGCGGCCCCTGACAGGCCGGCGGCGATAGTCGGATATTGCAGGGGCACATGGAGAGTTTCCGCCAAAGCCGATCCAAGCAGCGACAGGCAAGCGAGTAGAGTGATTTGAAGCGCTCTCAAGTTTAATCCATCGGAAAAGGGGTTAGATCACTATTCACAAGGATCGGTCTTTCAAGTTCAGAACTCAAGCGCTGTCCGGAATGCTGTGAGAATCCAAAAAAAACCGGGAGCCTCTCGGCCCCCGGTCCTGGAATTCCTGAATCTTTGATTCAGAACTAATACATGCCGCCCATACCACCCATACCACCGCCGGGCATGGCCGGGGACGCAGCGTTCTCCTCGGGGAGATCGGCCACGATGACCTCGGTGGTCAGGATCAGGCTGGCGATGGAGGCCGCGTTCTGAAGAGCCGAGCGGCTCACCTTGGCGGGATCCACAACGCCGACCTTGAGCAGATCTTCGTAAACGCCGGTGGCGGCGTTATAGCCGAAGGCACCCTTTTCACTGCGCACACGCTCCACCACCACGCTGCCTTCCACGCCGGCATTCTCGGCGATCTGGCGCAGAGGCGCTTCCAGCGCCTTACGAATGATGTTCACGCCCACCTGCTCTTCTTCGCTAAGATTGGTGAGTTTGTCGAGCGCATCGATGACACGGATGAAGACCACGCCGCCGCCAGGCACGATACCCTCGTCCACGGCCGCACGGGTTGCGTTGAGGGCATCCTCAACACGCATCTTCTTTTCTTTGAGCTCGGTCTCGGTGGCCGCGCCCACGTTGATCACCGCAACACCGCCGGCCAGCTTGGCCGAACGTTCCTGTAATTTTTCACGATCGTAGTCGCTGCTGGTGTCTTCGATCTGCTTCTTGATCTGATTCACACGCGCGTCTACGGCCTCGGAATTGCCAGCACCTTCGACGATGGTGGTGGTTTCCTTATCGATGGTAATGCGCTTGGCGCTGCCCAGATCTTTCATATCGGCGCTCTCGAGCTTACGGCCGGTCTCTTCGGCGACCACGGTGGCACCGGTGAGAATGGCGATATCCTCGAGCATGGCCTTACGACGATCACCGAAACCGGGAGCCTTCACGGCGCAGACATTCAGTGTACCGCGCAGCTTGTTGACCACCAGGGTGGCCAGGGCTTCGCCTTCCACGTCTTCGGCAATGATGATCAGGGGCTGACCGGTCTGAGCGACCTTCTCCAGCACGGGGAGCAGGTCCTTCATGTTGCTGATCTTCTTGTCATGGATGAGGATCAACGCGTTCTCGTGAACCGCTTCCATGCGTTCGGGATCGGTGACGAAGTAGGGACTCAAATATCCGCGATCGAACTGCATGCCCTCGACCACTTCCAGGAAACTGTCCAGGCTCTTGGCCTCTTCCACGGTGATGACACCGTCGCGGCCCACACGCTCCATGGCCTCGGCAATTTGCTCGCCGATTTCAGAGTCGTTGTTCGCACTGATGGACGCCACGTTGGCGGTATCTTCACGGGTCTTCACATCTTCGCTCATGTCGGCGATGGCCTTGACCACGGCGCTCACGGCCTTGGCGATGCCCTTCTTCAGATACATGGGGTTCACGCCGGCGGTTACGTTCTTCAGGCCCTCGTTCACGATGGCCTGGGCGAAAAGCGTCGCCGTGGTGGTTCCGTCACCCGCCACGTCGTTGGTCTTCGTGGCGACTTCCTTAACCAGCTGAGCGCCCATGTTTTCGTAAGCGTCCTTCAGCTCGATTTCCTTGGCGATGGTCACACCATCGTTGGTCACGGTGGGACTACCGAACTTCTTGTCCAAGATGACGTTACGACCACGAGGGCCCAAGGTTACTTTCACCGCGTTGGCAAGCTGGTCCAAGCCGGACTTCAGCTTGTTGCGGGCGTCGATATTGAACTCGATCTGCTTGGCCATTTTCACTCCTTTGATGGGATCGCCCCTTGGCGCCCCATAAGTCGTTTTATTTCATAGATATTGGCAGTTAGGCTGCGCTACTGCCAGCGCGCGTCCAATATAGACAGGCCCCCATGGGCTTGCAAGTAGTGGCTTAACTTTCTTCGACCTCGGGCAAAGGTAGGAAGGGATCGGCGTCCAGAATTTTAGCCGGAAGTTTGTGCAGATAGGCGGCGGAGGCGTCTATAAAGAACCGGCTGGCCAGGGCTTCGCGCCCCAGATGCAGGAAATGCCGCCGCCGCTCTGCGGGAAGCAGTGCCACTTCAGCCTCGAAGCTTTGTTCGCCCAGAAGCAGTGGGATCTTCACAACGTATTGTCTGCCAGCCACTTCACCTAATTTAGTCCGTCGATGGTAGTAGGCGTAAACCAGCTTTAGACGGCCTTTCCCGCGAGCCATGGGCACGGCAAGGCGCAAAACGAGCCGGCGTCGGCCTTCGTCGTCGCGCATGCGCCCCAAAGTTTCGACCCTCTCCACTGCCAGGGTGGACAGAGGCGCGGTGGGATCCAGTAGGGCTTTCAAGGTCATACCCCAGAGGGGGAATTGAACCCGTTCCTTCCAACCCACGCGGATTTCATTGCCCATGGCCATTCCCTTCGGGCGATTGCCTGACAAGAAATTAACGCTTCAGAGACGAGGCTCGGGGCCGATACCTGTTACTGGACGACGTCCGATGCTTCTCCCTGAGGATCGTCCAATTTGCTCCATCACTGCACCGGAATTACTCCTCCGGAGCAGGCTTCTCCCGGAATCCCGGCCCTCTCGCTCAGGGCCGGGGTTCTTCTTTGTCGCCCGTCGCCAGTCTCCAACAACTAGCGGTGGTTCCAGCGGTAGAGACCGGCCAAACCCTGCAAGGTCCAGTCGCGCTCCGAGCTCGGCGCCTCGCCTCGCCATGCTTCCGCCAGCAGCGGCGCTGCGCCGCCCGTGAGGATGACCGAGACGGGCTCCTCAATCAAGGCCCCCAGGCGAACTATCAGGCCCTGAACGGCCTCCCTGAGACCCCAGACAGCGCCTGCCGCCAGAGCCTCACGGGTTTCTAGTCCCAGAAGTGGAATATCAGGGACAAGATCCACCGCGGGCAGCAATTCTCCGCCCTCCGCCAGCCCCTGGAGCCATAGCCTGGGACCGGGAATGATCAATCCACCGCGATAGCGGCCTTCGGCATCCATCAAATCCAAGGTCACGGCGCTTCCCGCATCCACCACGATGGCCGGATATCGTCGATTGAGGTAGGCGAAGGCCATGTTGGCCAGACGATCTGCGCCCAAGGTCTCGCGTCCTCGAATATCCACAGGGAAGGGAACTTCACTGTCGCCACGAAGAGTCCAAACATCGACGCCCTTTTCTGAAAAGAAGGCGCGCAGCTCTTTATCACGAGAGGGTGCTACGGAGCACAAGGCCACATCGATCTTATCCAAGGGCATGCGCGCGAGAGCGCGTCGCCAGTTTTCATCGAATTTGGGACGAGCCACGACGCAGTTTCCATCATAGAGGAGACCCTTGAGACCGGAATTACCGCGATCGAGGCAGAGCAGATCGGCCATCAGGGTCCCTCCCAGCTGAGGATGGAGTTGCTGTCGTAGAGATGATGTTCACCGGTGTTTTTGATGAGTACCAAGGCTCCCTGGTCATTTACGTCCATGGCCTGGCCCAGACCATCGGTGGTGCGAACCACGCGTTTCGCATCGGGCCAATGCCGCTTCCATTCCCGGACCAAGGCCGATCCCTCTCCCGCTTCCAGGCGAGTCCAAAGGGTTTCCATCTCGATGAGAAACCCGGCAAGGATATCCTGGGGAAGGGGGACTTGACCCAGAAGTTGGTGCAGGGAAACGGCCCGATCGCATAACTCCGGCGGGAAATCGATGCGTGCCTGCCCGAGATTCAGGCCGATGCCCAAGGCGATGTGTCGATAGTTTTCACCCTCGATTCGCCCTTCCATGAGCAGGCCGGCCAGTTTGCGCGGCCCGGCGTAAAGGTCATTGGGCCAGCGAAGAGAGAGGTCGAGTTCCAAGGGCGACAAACTGCGTAGCAATGCCAATGAGGCGACCAAAGGAGGAAGGCCACCCAATTCGGCAGCCGGCAGTTGAGGACGAAGGAGCAAAGAGAAAAGCAGGCCCTGACCGGGCTTCACCTGCCAGAGGCGACCATGTTGGCCACGCCCACCGGCCTGATGGTCAGCCACCACGCATGCGCCGACGGAATCCCCATGATGGGCCAACTGCAACAGGCGATCTTGGGTGCTCTCCAATTCATCATGATATTCCAGCGGATGACCCCAGCCCCCTCGCATGGCGGCCTGAAAAGTGGCCTCTTGCTCCGGCTGGCGACTCATGCATCCACCTCGAGAGCCAGGTCGATGGCGCCGCCGCCATGGGTCAGACTGCCCAAGCTAGCGTATTCGATATCCCTGTAGTGTGAATTGGCTAGATCAGCTACCGTCAACCCACCCGAAATTTCAAAATCGGGTCCGCCGCCGAGTTCGGTTCGTAGGGCCACGGCTTGGGCCGCATGGGCGGGCGGGAAGTTATCCAGAAGTATTCGGTAAATTCGAGCCTTGGCAGGATGGGCCAACAATTGACCTAGCTCTACGAGCGTGTCCACTTCCACGTAAACGGGAAATCCATCTGGCAGGGCGGCCACCTTTTCCATGACGGCATCCATACCGCCGAGAGCTTCCTTGTGATTGTCCTTGACCATGACCGCGTCGAAAAGCCCCATTCGATGATTCGCGCCGCCGCCCCTGCGCACGGCGTATTTTTCAAGCAAGCGATAACCCGGTGTGGTCTTGCGCGTGTCCAGAATCACGGGTCCCACACTTTTTGCTGTGGCCTGTGCTGCACGGGTGGCCACAGCGGATAAGCGCTGCAGGAAATTGAGGGCCGTGCGCTCGGCCGAGTGAATCGCCGCCGCAGGTCCGCTGATCCGCGCGAGAACACTACCCTCGGCGAACTCGCTGCCGTCCTCTGCGAATTCCAGCAGATTGATTTCGCCACCGGATACGCGCTGAAGCACCTGCAGAAAGAGGGGCAGTCCCGCCAAGGTTCCTGTCTGGCGAGCGACTAAGCGCACTTGAAGCAGATTCTCGTCCGATGAAAAATACTCGGCCGTGAGATCGCCTTCGCCCAAATCTTCACCCAAGGCCAGATCGATCAAGGCGGTGGCCGCGTCTCGTAGATCGGAAGGCCAGCTAAGCCATGGATCCTTCATCCTGCCTCCCATCGGCCGCCAATTGCAGCCTCAGTTCCTCGATGTGATCGCGCAGGCTGGCCGCCGCCTCGAAGCGCCGCGCGTCGGCCTCGGCGCGCATCTCACGTTCCAATTCCGCGATGCGTTCGGCCAGTTCCATGTGTTCGAATCGCATGGCGATACGGTGCGCGCCGGCCTCGCCTTCCTTCTTCTTGCCCTCGCCCATTTGGGTGGACAATTCGATTTCCGCCGCGCTCTTGCGAATACCACGCGGCGTGATGCCGTGCTCAGTATTATAGGCTTCTTGCAGCTTCCGGCGACGGGCCGTTTCCTCCACGGCAGCCTTGATGGATTTGGTCTGATTGTCTGCGTATAGGATAACCCGGCCATCTTCATGCCGCGCGGCACGTCCGGCGGTTTGTATCAAACTGGTATGGCTGCGAAGGAAGCCCTCGCGGTCCGCGTCGAGAATAGCCACCAGGGAGACTTCGGGTAGGTCCAAGCCCTCGCGCAAAAGATTGATGCCCACCAGCACGTCGATCTCACCCAGGCGCAGCTTGCGCAAGATGGCCACACGCTCAAGGGCCTTGATGTCGCTGTGCAGGTAAGCCACGCGAATCCCGTTGGCGAGCAGGTAGTCGGTGAGTTCCTCGCTCATGCGCTTGGTCAGGGTGGTCACCAGGGTGCGTTCCT
>JACNKJ010000183.1 GCA_014382085.1 bacterium | reverse complement strand
GCGAACCCGGTGCGAAAGATCCTTACCTGTCATTCCCCGAAGGTATCGCGCAAGGTCCACGCCGTGGGCGAGGACGCCAAGCTCATGCTGGGTCGCACCCATCCTGACATCGAGGCCATTCGCCCCATGAAAGACGGTGTGATCGCCGACTTCGCCGTGGTGGAAATCATGCTGCGCCAGTTCATCGAGAAGGCGCGCAAACGACAGACCTTCATTCGCCCGCGCATCATCATCTGCGTGCCCAGCGGCATCACCGAGGTGGAAAAGCGCGCGGTGCGCGACTCCGCCGAACATGCGGGCGCCCGCGAGGTCTATCTGGTCAGCGAGCCCATTGCCGCAGCCATCGGCGTGGGCCTGCCCGTGGACAAGCCGGCCGGCAACATGGTTGTGGACATCGGCGGTGGAACCAGTGAAATCGCCGTCATCGCGCTCAACGGCATCGTCACCGATCAATCCATCCGCGTGGCGGGGGACGAACTGGACGAGGCCATCATCCACTTCATCCGGCGCAAGTACAACCTGATGATCGGTCAGCAGACGGCCGAGGCCATCAAGAAGCAAATCGGCAATGCCCATCCTTCGGTGAAAACCATGGCCATGGAGGTCAAGGGCCTGCACCAGGGAGACGGCCTCCCGCGCACTTTACGAATAACCAGCGACGAGATCCGCGAGGCCCTGGAAGAGCCGCTCTCGGCCATTGTAGGGGCCCTCAAAGGCGCTCTGGAGCACACTCCACCTGAATTGGCCGCTGATATTGTGGATCGGGGTATCGTCCTCACCGGCGGAGGTAGCCTTCTCAAGGGTATTGAAGAGCGATTCAAGGATGAAACCAACCTGCCCGTGAACCTTGTGGACGATCCTCTCACCTGCGTGGTGCTGGGGGCGGGCAAGATTCTGGACAATCTCGACGAGTACGAGCAAGTCGTCATGCGCGGCCCGGAAAGCTAGAATGCCCCGACCCGCGGTACTGCTGCATCGCTATCGGGACCGCGGTCTCTTGCTGCTCTGCGTCATCCTCGCCTTTGTCCTCAGGTCAAGTTCCGAGGAATTCCGCTTTCAGCTGGCCCGCCGCAGCGCCACGGTTTTCTATGCGCCGTCCGATGGCCTTACCTGGCTCGGGCACACCCTGGGTCAGTGGGGTTTCGAGAACGAAGACCTGCGCGCTCGTCTCCGTGACCAGGAGCATCAGTGGGCGCACATTCAGGAAGTGCGGCGTGAGAATGACCGCCTGCGCGGAATCCTCGGCTTCTCGAGTTCCCAAGCTTACCAATTCCTGCCGGCCGAGTTGCTGAGCTATCCGCTCACTTTCCAGGATCGAAATCTTGTGCGCATCGACAAAGGATCGGCCCATGGTCTGGAGCCGGGCATGCCTGTGGTGGGCTACGAGGGCCTGGTAGGGCGTGTGGAATTCGTGGAGCCACATCGCTCGCAGGTTCTGCTGCTGAGTAGTAAAACATTCACCCTGGGCGCACGCAATTTGCGCAGCCGGATTTTGGGCGCCTTCAAATGGAATCCTCGTCTGGGCTTTCACGTGGATCGCGTGGATCCCGGTCTGGATGTTCAGGTGGGCGACCGATTCGTCACCAGCGGGCTAGGCAGCGAGTTTCCCGGCGGCTTTCTTCTTGGCACCGTAAGGGAAGTTAAGCACACACCCGGTTCCCTTCGTATGGAGATCCTCATCAGGCCGGCCGCATCGCTGAGCAGCCTGGAGAATATATTCGTGGTCACTCGTGTGGGGGAAGATGCCGCCGGATTTCCCCACGATACCGAAGCCGCGGATAAGGGGGAGGCGCCGTGAAGGAAAGCCGTCCCCAATTGGCCGTGATCCTGGGCTGCTTCCTGCTGCATCCCTTGCTCGAACGCTGGATATCTCCCTGGGGCATCGCCCCGGATTTTCCCTACCTGCTCATCTTCTGGATCGCCATTCGCCGTGGCAAAGTGCCGGCCATGTTCTGGGGTCTGGCCATCGGGCTGCTGCGCGATCTGGCCGACTATCAGATTTTGGGAGCGAGTTCACTAGCGCTCAGCGTCAGTGGATACTTCCTCGGCGCTATGCGCGATCGTGTGGATCGAGGCAGCCTGGCCATGCGTGTCATGCTCTTCGTGCCGGGCGCGCTTTTAGCGCAGGCCCTCTTTCCCATCGTATCACTGGGGGGATCGCCTCTCTTCTTGTTCATGCAATGGATCAAGCACGGAGTCCCGGTAGCTCTCATGAGCCTGCTGGCCTACCTCGTTATTTTGGGCGTAGTTTTCGTGGCCCGCGGCGGTCTTCGGATGTTCCGCGAAGAAGACGATGTTGACTTCTAGCGGCAAGCACTTCCAGGGGCCCCAGGGTCGGCTGCTACTTATGGTGGCCCTGATGATGGCCATCCTGGTGGGACGGCTTTTCTACCTGCAGATTCTCGACTTCGAAAACTATCAACGACATTCCCGCGAGAATCGTTTCGAGCAGCGACGCATCCCTTCTGCGCGTGGACGTATCCTGGATCGCCATGGGCGTGTGTTGGCTGAAAACCTGACCGCCTGCGAATTGTCCCTGGCATTGTCGGCCCACGATGCCGACTCAACCCTGATTAGGCGCGTGGCGGATATCCTGAGTCGTCCCGCCGCCGAATTGCTCGCCCGTGTTGAGTTCGCCCGTGAGTCCGGCCTACCGCGGGCCGTGCTCGAACGCGATCTTCCCCAGGCATCGCTACTGGCCATCGAGGAGAAGCTGCACAGCCTGCCCGGCATCAAGCTGCAGGATTGGGCGCGGCGGAATTATCCCATGGGAGAATTGGGAGCGCACTTCCTGGGTTACGTAGGAGAGGTGAGCGAGAGCGAAGTGCTGGCCAAGCGCGGTAGTGATGAACCCTTCTTCCCCGGTGACCTGGTGGGACGCTCCGGCGCGGAGCAGCGCTGGCAGGAACGCCTTCGCGGCCGCGATGGGAAGGAACTCTTCCTGGTCAACGCCCGGGGAACCCTGCTGGAAACCGTGGAATTTGTGCCACCGGTGCCCGGGGAAACCCTGATCCTGAGCCTGGACATCGAACTGACCGCCCTGCTTGACAGCGCGCTAGCCGCCTGGGGACAGGGCGCCGGTGTGGTCATGGATGTTAACAATGGTCAGGTGCTGGCCATGAGCAGCAGGCCGTCCTACGATCCCAACCTCTTCACCGGCGGCATACCTACTCAAATTTGGGAAGCGCTCAGCACGGATCCCGGTCGTCCGCTTTTCAATCGTGCGCTTCAGGCCACCTACCCGCCGGGGAGCACCTACAAACCGGTGGTATCCTTGGCCGCCTTAGAGAATAACACCCTGCAAAAATTGGGGCAGTTGGAGTCCTGTTACGGTGGCCTGCAACTGGGACGCCGTTACTTCCGTTGTTGGTTCGAGCAGGGCCACGGTGCTTTGGATCTTGAGCACGCCATGGAGCGCAGTTGCGACGTGTGGTTCTATCAAGTGGGTGACGGCCTGGGCGCCGACGCCATGGCTCGCATGGCCCGGCGATTCGGTCTGGGAAGCCCCACAGGTCTGGACCTGGGTTACGAATCTCGTGGGCTCGTTCCCGACGTGGACTACTACAACGAGCGATTCGGCAAGCGGAAGTGGAGCCGTGGACTATTGTGGAACATCGCCATTGGTCAGGGTGAAGTGCTGGTGACTCCCATCCAGATGGCGCGTTTCTATGCGGGCTTGGCCAGTGGAAACCGATTGCCCGTGCCACAGCTTTTGCTGCGGAGTGAAGGCGTGGAAGGGGCGGAGCCTTTGCGTCCGCCGCCGCCGGAAGATCTCTCGGTACGCAGCAGTCATCTTGAGCGGGTGCGCGAAGGCTTGGAACTGGTCCTTCACGGCACCTGGGGCACCGCTCGCGGCAGTGCCGTGCCGGGCATGAGGGCAGCGGGCAAGACGGGCACGGTTCAGAATCCCCATGGTCTGGAGCATGGTTGGTTCTGTGGATATGCTCCGGCCGATGATCCCCAGATTGCCATTGCCATTTTGATTGAGCACGCGGAGCACGGCAGCGATGTGGCGCCCATCTTTCGAACCTTGGTTAAGAAGTGGCGCGAGCTGGAAGGCATAAGCGAGGATCTACCATGAGTTTTCGCCTGCAGCCAGCTGTGCTAAATCCCCGCTTTCTTCTACCCCTTTTGCTCATCCTGGGTACTGGGCTGCTCATGCTCTATTCGGTCACTTCACCGCCCGGTAGCTATAGCCTGGATGAGGCCCGCAACAGCTACACCATCAGCCGCGCCTTTTTCCATCGACAACTTATGTGGGTATTCCTGGGACTCATGGCCACCCTCACCGGCTCCATGATTCCGTTCTGGGTCTTCAAGGACAGCCTCTCAAAGATTCTCTATGGCATTGGCCTGGCCGTACTTCTGGCGGTGCTCATCCTGCCGCCCATGCGTGGAGATACCCATCGCTGGTTGCTGCTCGGCCCCGTGGGTGTTCAGCCCTCCGAATTCTTTAAGATCCTGATGATCTTCATGCTCGCATCCTTCCTGGCCAGAAGGAAGGGGGATCCTAATCGCCTGAGGGTGGTTCTCGGCGCACTGGCGCTTGTATTGCCGCCAGCCTTCCTGGTGCTGAAGCAGCCGGACCTGGGCACGGCCATGACCTTCCTTTGGCTGCTTATTCCCATGCTGGTTTGGAAGGGTTTCGATCTACGCCGATTGCTCATCATGAGCGCCCCTGCGCTCAGCGCCTTCATCGTGCTCTATGGTCAGACAGTGGGCAGCGAGGGATTCGGCATGCCGCACTGGGCATGGGGAGCCTTCATGGTGGGGCTCCTCGTGGTGACTCTGATCTACCCGGCCATGAGGCGACTGGAGCGCATTCTCTGGTTCGTGGTCAGCGTGAGCACGGGGCTCATGGTGCCCCTGCTCTGGGGCTCACTCCGGGCCTATCAGCAGAAGCGCATCCTGGTATTTTTTGATCCCGACCTGGATCGCCTGGGGGCGGGCTATCAGATTTTCCAGTCCAAGGTGGCCATCGGTTCGGGAGGCATGTTGGGTCGCGGCTTCCTCGAAGGTACGCAGAAAGGCCTCGCTTTCCTGCCGGCCCGTCACACGGACTTCATTTTCTCCGTCTTGGGAGAGGAGTTTGGCTTTCTTGGAACGGTCATAGTTTTAGGGGTTTACGCATTCTTGATCATGGAAGGTATTAGGCTGGCCGCCAAGGTGCGGCAGCCCTTCGCCGCCCTGCTCTCGGTGGGTGTGAGCGCCTATCTTCTGTTCCATGTCTTCGTGAATGTGGCCATGACCATGGGCCTGGCGCCGGTCACGGGACTTCCCCTGCCCGGACTCAGCTTCGGCGGCAGCGTACTCATGTCCACCTGTTTCCTGGTGGGCGTGCAGATGAATATCTCCCGCAATTGGACGCGTTACTAGCGAGCTTGCCCGACCGGCCCCGGACGGCTAGTTTTGCGGGAAAGGAAGGATGACATGTTTCCCGACACTTTCAAACTCGGTCCCTTGCATCTGCATCCCTATGGTGTGCTGTTGGCCTTGGCCTTTCTCTTCGCACTGTGGTTTTCGGGAGCGAAAATCCGCAAGCGTGCGAATGTGGGCCAAGGTGTGATCCTGGACATCTTCCAGATCATCCTCATTAGCTCCATTTTTGGTGCTCGATTCTTCTTCGTGGCCTTTCATTGGGAATTCTTCGCGGACAACCCTCTACGCGTCTTTGCCATTTGGGAAGGGGGGATGACCCTTTACGGCGGCATCCTGCTACCCATCTTGACCATCGGCTATTACGTGAGGAAGAAGGGAATGTCCTTCCTGGATGTGAGCGACTGCGTAGCACCCAGCTTGGCCATGGGAATCGCCATCGGGCGCGTGGGCTGCTTCCTGCGTGGTTGCTGCTTCGGTCTGCCCACCGACTCGTCTATGGGCATGCATTTCCCCGAAGGATCCGAAGCCAGCGAAACCGGGCGCCAGCTCATGCTCGAGCATGGACATCATTTCGCTGACCTGCCCGCCAGCCCTTTGCTGCATCCCAGTCAGCTTTATTCGGCCTTCGGCGCGCTGATCATTTTCGCGTTGGTCCTCTTCGTGGAGAAAGCCGTGAAATTCCGCGGCGCCATGTTCGCAGAATTCCTGACCCTTTACGGCATCCATCGCATCATCATGGATCGCTTTCGTTGGTACGATTCGGCCAGCAGCGGATACTGGGGTCTCACGGTAAGCCAGTGGGTGAGCGTGGGCTTTATCGCCACCGGAATGCTCGTGTGGATCTACGCGTTGAAGCGCCGCGAGTCCGTAGCGTGAGCGCGCCTTGGAAGCTTGCCCTGCTGGGTGATCCGGTGGCCCATTCCAAGTCGCCGGTCATGCAGAACGCGGCGCTGGCCGCCCTGGGTCTGGAAGGCGGATACGAATTGATCCGCTGTCCGGCTGGGGAACTGGCGGAGCACCTGCCGCGCCTTGCCGAGGAAGGATTCACCGGGCTCAACCTGACGGTTCCCTTGAAAGAAGAGGGCTTTCGCTTGTTGGAAGATCTCAGCCTCGAAGCTCAGCGCCTCGAGGCCGTGAACACCCTTCGCCTGAAGGCCGAAAAGTGGCAGGGGCACAACAGCGACCTTGAGGGATTTACCACAGCCGCGCGTGAACACTTCGGTGACATGAAGGGGAAGCGAGTGCTCGTGTTGGGAGCGGGGGGAGCCGCCAGAGCCGTGCTGGCCGCCTTGGTCGATGCCGATGTCCGCAGTATCGAGCTATGGAATCGCAGCCAGGAGCGCGCCCGGGGGCTGCTCGAAACATTCGTAGCGGCAGGTGTCGAACTTGCTTTGAGTGATGATGTGGAAGTGTCCTGGACTAGGTCCGACTTGGTGGTGCAAGCCACTAGCTTGGGACTTCACAAGGAAGATGCCCTTCCACCGCTGCCTGCCACTGAGTGCGTCGCCGCCGTGATGGATCTTATCACCCACGACACGCCCTGGCTCGCCGCCTGCCGCGAACGCGGGCTTAGTTGCGCCGATGGCAGGGATATGCTGCTTGGCCAAGGCGCCGCAGCCTTCAGCTATTGGACGGACATGACCGCTCCCCGCGAGGCCATGCGCCGCGCGCTCTACACTCTTTGATCCTTCCGTCAGCTCCATCCTCTAGGCAACATGTTCGACGATCTACTTGGAAGACTTTTTCCATCGCGCTGCCACGGTTGCGGAGATGTGATGCCCTACGG
>JACNKJ010000103.1 GCA_014382085.1 bacterium | reverse complement strand
TCCCTGGCCGGGAGCCCTGGCCTCGTTCCTGCCATGGAAGTGCTGCGGCGGAAGCGCGGCGGTTCCCGGCGGTCGGAACCCATTAGCTCAGCTTCTTTGGACAAATGCGACGCGGCCGAATCTCGGCGCGTTTCCGTCCGCGTGGGATCGGCGGGCATTGGCTTTCGCGCGGGGCGCAAGGGAGGAGGCGTCTCGCAGGCGCGGGGGCGGGTCCTGCTGGAAGTGTCGAGGTCGTTCCGGCTGGGGAGACGGACTCTCGGATGCGCGTGTAAGCAGGTGCGAACGAGTGCCGCGATACCGAAAGGAGGGAAGCTCGCCGTCGACCCGCCGGTCCCTTTTAAATCTGCTTGGGAGCTTTCAGATCCGCATCTACCGGCTCGACTTTTTCTTCCGGCGGCGCGAGACGCTGAATGAGTTCCTGCCTTAGGGTGGCTTGGTCGAGATCGCGGTCGAGAATACCGTGCTCGCAAAGGCTCACCTTATGGGTTTCCTCGCTGACCACGACCACCACGGCGTCGGATTCCTCGCTGATTCCCAGGGCCGCCCGATGACGCGTGCCCAGATGAGCCTCGCCGCGCCCGGATTCGGACAGAGGTAGAATCACCCGCGCCGCCACCACGGTGTTGCCGCGCACGATGACGCCGCCGTCATGCAGGGGCGAGGGCGGCGTGAAAAGTGTCTCGAGCAGCTCGGCGGAGATTTCCGCCTCTAGCAACACACCGTTCTCGGCGTAATTGCGAAGACCGGTTTCGCGTTCGATCACAATGAGCGCCCCCAGGCCCGCGCGTTTCAGATCGCCCACGGCCCGCACGACTTCCTGTATGTAGCCCGTGTCTTCCTTCACGCGCAGGAATCGTCCGACCAATCGATTGCGGCCGATCTGTGCCAGAGCCGCACGCAGTTCGTGCTGAAACAGCACGATGAAGGCGATGGCCCAGACCGTGCGCAGGCTGTCGACGATCCAGCTAACTGTGGTAAATCCGAGCCAGCGGGCGAAGAGCCCGGCCAGGAGGATCACCAGGAAGCCGTTGAGCATGAGCGCGGCGCGGGTGTCGCGAATGAGGATATAGAGGCGATAGAAAAGGAATGCCACGATGAGAATGTCCAGCGCCATGACCAGGGGGAGGATGTACTGGTTCAAGCGGGGGCCTCCTCGAGGGCGGGCTGGCGATTTTCGCGACGATGCAGCGGCGTGTAGGCGTCCAGAAAACGGCGTGTTGCTTCCACGTCGTGCACGCGCAAGATTTGCACACCGGCCTCGGCGCCGCGAGCGGCGGCGGCCAGGCTGCCTTCCAGGCGGCGGGCGGGATCACTCTCGCCGGTGAGGGCGCCGATGAAGCTTTTGCGGCTTGCGCCTAGCATAAGCGGGCGACTCAGCGAGTGCAGCTCACCCACGCGGCGGATGAGTTCGGTATTGTCCTGTACGCGCTTGCCGAAGCCGATGCCCGGATCTAGCGCGATACGCTCGGCCGATACGCCGGCCTCCACCGCAGCTTCGAGGCGCGCCTCGAGCCAGCGGTAGACTTCGTCCACACAATCCTCATATCGAGGATCGGCCTGCATGGTCGCCGGTTCGCCGCGCATGTGCATGAGCACCAGCGCCGCGCCACTTTGTGCGACCACCTCGGCCATGCCCGCGTCGCCCAGTGCCGAGACGTCGTTGACCATCACGGCGCCGGCTTCGAGAGCCGCCGCAGCTACATCCGCTTTTTGTGTGTCGATGGACAGGGGAATGTTCGTGTGCCGGGCCAGCTCACGGATAACCGGGGTTGTGCGGTTCGATTCTTCGACGGCGCTCACGCCAGCCGAGCCCGGACGGGTGGATTCCCCGCCTACGTCAATTATATCGGCACCTTGGGCCGCCATGCTGAGTCCTTTTTCCACGGCGGCTTCCGGATCGAGCCACTGGCCGCCGTCGGAAAAGCTGTCGGACGTCACATTGAGAATGCCGCAGATTAGCGGCCGCGCGCCAAATTGCAACTCGCCACGGGCATGTGATAGGACCCGCGGCCGGCGGGCCTGACCGTCCAGTAGAGCCACGACGCCTTCGGCCAGTTTCTTCAGGCCGAAGGGTTGGGCGCGCATTTTTTGGGGAAGCCGGCGTAGGGTGCTTTCGTCGGCGATAAGGTGCACGGTACAGCGCTCGGGCTTACCGAGAATCACCTCGCGGTGATTGGAACACTCGCCGCCCATGGATAGCAATTCCTGCTTGAGGATGTTCGCGGCGGGGGCTTTCACTCCGTCCACACGGATCACTCGCGCCGCCGCCTTGCGATGCATGGTTGCCGCTCCCGCGCTATCCGCCCCGGCGGCCTCGAGCAATTGCTTAAGCTCAGGGCCACGGGCGAGGATTTCACGGGGGCTGTTCACGTCAATCTCCGTCGAAGAGACGTTTCTGCGTCTCCTCCTTCTCGGCCTCGGGCTCATCCTTATCCCTCTTGGGGATGTCGATTCCCGTAGAGCCGGGTTCACCCGTCTTGCGCGCCTCTTCCAGCACCTCGTCGATTCGATCGGCGGTAGTCATGGCTTCCTTGACCACGTTCTTGCGTGAAGCTTCCAGAGCTTCCCGATCAAACGCAGGCAGTTCGCCGCCATCGATAATGGTGAGAACGTCTTCGCCCGTAAGTGTTTCACGTTCAAGCAGAGCTTCGGCCAAATCATGCAGCGCCCGCATGTGCTCTTCAAGAATCTTGCGGCAACGAAGCTGGCATTCCTCCACGATGGCCCGCACTTCATGATCGATTTTCTGCGCGGTGCTCTCGCTGAAGTTCTTGTGCTGCTGGATGCTTCGGCCCAAGAAGACCATTTCCTCATTCTCGCCATAGGCGATGGGTCCAAGGTCATCGCTCATTCCCCACTGGGTGACCATTTTTCGCGCCACATTGGTAATGGTGCGAATGTCGCCGGCGGCGCCGTTGGAGATCTTGCCGAAGACCAATTCCTCAGCGATGCGACCGCCCAGAGCCACGACGATCTTCTCGATCAGATACTCCCGGTCGTAAAGCTGGTCATCATCCTTGGGCAGGAAATAGGTGACACCACCGGTCATGCCTCGGCTGACGATGGTCACCTTGTGCAGCACGTCACTGTCCTTGAGTGCGACACCGACGATGGCGTGTCCCGCCTCGTGATAGGCCACAGTGCGACGCTTTTCCTCGCTTGGAACCCGGCTGCGGCGCTCGGGCCCGAGCATGGTCTTGTCTTTGGCGTCGTCCAGATCTTCCATGTAGACCATGTCGTGATTGCGACGGGCCGCCAGCAGCGCACCCTCGTTGACCACGTTAGCCAGGTCCGCACCGCTTAGCCCTGGAGTGCTTCGTGCCATAACCTCAATGTTCACATCATCGGCAAGCAGGGGAATCTTGCGCAGGTGAACCTTGAGGATGCCCTCGCGACCCTTCAGGTCGGGCATGTCCACGACCACCTGGCGATCGAAACGGCCGGGACGAAGCAGGGCCGGGTCGAGCACGTCGGGTCGGTTGGTGGCGGCCAAGAGGATGACGCCGTCGCTGGTGTCGAAGCCGTCCATTTCAACAAGCAACTGGTTGAGCGTTTGTTCGCGCTCGTCGTGTCCGCCGCCCAGGCCCGCGCCACGATGACGACCCACCGCGTCGAGTTCATCCACGAAAATGATGCAGGGCGCGTTCTTCTTACCCTGCTCGAAGAGATCACGCACGCGGCTCGCGCCCACGCCCACGAACATTTCCACGAAGTCCGATCCGCTCATCTGGAAGAAAGGCACCTTGGCCTCGCCGGCCACGGCCTTGGCGAGCAGGGTCTTACCCGTTCCCGGAGGACCCACCAGCAGCACGCCGCGAGGAATGCGCGCGCCCATGCGCTGGAATTTTTTGGGATCACTCAGGAACTCGACCACTTCGCCCAGTTCCACCTTGGCTTCGTCGGTACCGGCCACGTCGTCGAAGGTTACGCGCGGCTTGTCGCCGCCCACCAGCTTCGCGCGGCTCTTGCCGAAGGTGAAGGCCTTGTTGCTGCCGCCCTGCATCTGCCGGATGAAGAAGAACCAAAGAAAGACCAGTAGCAGAATGGGTCCCCAGGCGAAAAGCGCCGTGCCCCAGCTGAAGCCCTGCTGCTTAGTGCGAATTTGAATGGGAGATTCGGGCGTGCTCAGCGAGCGCGTCTGTTCCAGCAGATCGGGCACATTGTAGGGCAGGTCTAGATGGAAGTTTTGCGCCTCGACGTCGCCGCCGGGGCCTTCCATGCTCACCGGCTCTCGCAGAATGCCGCTGACGCTGTTGCCGTTGAAGACCACTTCTTCCACGTTGCCGCGTTCCAGCTGGTCCATGAAGCTGGAATAGTAGATTTCGTATTCGCGCGGCTTGCCGTAGGAGATCCACTGGAAAATCACCAGCACGGCGATGATCATGAGGATCCAGAAGCTCATAGCCCGCGTGGGCCTGGGCATCTGCCCGCTGGGGCGCTTGGGATTCTTGTTGTCGTTTCCGTTCATTCTCTTCCTTTGGGAAGGATTGCTCAGATCTGCTTGGGATCGAGCACGGCGAGGAAGGGCAGGTTGCGGTAAAGCTGATTGTAATCGAGACCGTATCCCACCACGAATTCGTCAGGGATGGTAAAGCCCACACGCTCAACCTTCACGTCCACGGTGCGGGCCTCGGCCTTGTCCAGCAAGCTCACCACTTCCATGCTGGCCGGTTTGCGCGTTATCAGATTGCGGCGCATGTACTCGAGGGTCAGCCCCGAGTCCACGATATCTTCCACGAGGATCACGTGCCGGCCTTCAATACTCTGGTGCAGATCTTCCAGGATGCGCACCGTGCCGGTGGACTGAGTGCCCTCGTAACTCTTCACCACCATGAAATCCAGTTCGTGGGGAATCTGCATGGCACGTGTCAGATCGGCGAGAAAGATGAAGGAGCCCTTGAGGATGCTCACTAATAGAGGACGCTTATTCTCGTAATCCCGGCCGAGCTCCTTGCCCAGTTCCAGAACCCGGCTGCGAATCTGTTCCTCTGTCAGCAGGATCCGGGCAATCTTGTAGCCGGAGTGGGTCATCGGGCTCACCGCCGCTTTCATGCAAACCTCACGATAATGAAGTGTTAAGAAGATAGGGCTATATTAGGAGGAAGCTCTATCCAGGTCCAGGGTTAGGCAGGATTTTGTTTCAGGACCCACCGGCGCACCCTCACCTCGGGCGAGCCCCAGCACCCAGAGTATCACATCATTGTTGTCTATCAGCACGATCAGGTTCCGTCGCCAGTGTCGAGGCACCTTCCGGTCGATGAGCAGGTCCGATAGGCTTTTACCGCCACCGGCGCCCATGGGCCGGATGCGCATGCCCGGCTTGGGATTGTCCAGGCGCAGAGGTCCATTGAGCGCGTTCAGGTCGAAGATGGCCTGGGCCGCGCTTTCGGGTGGCGCCTGGTAGTGCCCCAGTTCTCGAATGCGCAGAGTCCAGGCGCCAATTCTCATGTCGCCCCAGTCGGGTAAGATTTTTCCACCTGGCTCGAATCGATGAAGGGGGATTTCCTCTGCTTCGGGCAGGGCTAGGTCCTTGGGGCCGAGATACAGGTGAAGGCTGGTGAATAGGGCCGCGATATCTTCGCCGAGTTCCAGGATTTTACCCGTAGCGGCGGCCTTGTTGAGCTCGAGGATGCGAGCCACGCTGAGATCGCTGGCAACTCCCTTGTGCATGAGAGCCCCGGCGATGGCCCAGCGGGCCAGAGTGGGCGGCCGGGTCAGGAGAGCTTCCCGGTTCAGTCGCAGAAACGCCCCAAGATGCTCGGGTTCTAGCCCGTGGTCGATTGCTTCACCGTCGAGAAAGTCCGTGAGATCGCGGGCCTGTGTACCCAGCCGCGCAGCGCCGGGCACGGGATCCATCTCGAAAGTTTCACGCAGGTAGGGCAGAAGCTCATGGCGGATGCGATTGCGCCGAAAAGCTCGATCCTCGGTGCTGGGATCCTCCAGCCATGTGACCCCGCGGCTTTGCAGGTACTTGCGCAGCTCGATTCGCGTGCAGTCCAGCAGAGGGCGTAGGAGTCTGAGATCGCTGTCCTCGTGTAGGGGGCGGGAGGGGGCGATGCCGCGGAGGCCGCGCAGGCCGGTGCCGCGCAGGAGCCAGAGCCAAAGGGTCTCGGCCTGATCGTCGGCGGTGTGGCCGGTGAGAATGATCTTGGCGCCCACTTCATGGGCAATGCGTTCGAGGGCACGATAGCGTAGTTCCCGTGCCCGTGCCTCCAGGTTGCCGGGTTCCTCCTCCAGGCTCTCGGGCAGGGCGATGGCCCGGCTGATCAGCCTGACTCCTCTCGCCTTGGCCCAATTCTCCAGGTGTTCCCGTTCGCCGGATTCTTCCCGAAGGCCATGGTCGGTGTGGGCCACGATGAGTTCGAATCCGTCGATTTCCGCAGCGCCTGCTGCCAATTCGGCCAGGGCCATGGAATCGGATCCGCCGGAGCAGGCAGCCAGGATTGCACCACCTTCCTGGCTGCGCAGGCTTTTCAGCTTGTTTCGGAAGGCTTGTAGCATGCTCCCATAGTATGGCCCAGGCGCCGCAGACTCAAGGGAGAGTGTAAGATAGCTTTTAAGCCTTCCGCGCTAGCCTCCGACGATTTGACGTTTCGGTTTTTGCAAACTATGATGAAATTTCTTCGGGAGGATGATGAACCATCGCAATCCACTCTGCATTTTCATACTCGTCGTAATCAGCGCTCCCTGCGCGGG
The DNA here is from genome assembly GCA_014382085.1 of bacterium. GTDB lineage: Bacteria > Krumholzibacteriota > Krumholzibacteriia > JACNKJ01 > JACNKJ01 > JACNKJ01. Next base: position 486 of record JACNKJ010000103.1, on the reverse strand, counting down.
GCTCAGCGCGCGCATCGGCATCTATTCGGAGGGCCCTGAAGCCCAATTGAATTGCGACAAGGTGCTCACTCCCTACCTTACCCACGAAATTCATGTCTTCGCCATTTTCGATGAGACCATCACCCGCGGCATCATCGCCGCCCGGTTCAAAGTGCACAATTTCCCCAACATCCCGCCGGCGCCGGAGGGGACCATCGAGGAAAGCTGGACCTCGGATTACGTAAGCGGGGATATCCGTTCGAATTTCTCCATTTATTGGGATGAGGTTCAAGGCGGCGATACGGGCTGCGTAAAAATAGGCACACTCAGGCTTACCGTTTGGGATCCGGCCTGGATCGGTCCGGACTATCGGATCGAAGATCAGCCTTCGGACGATTGCGGTTGCCTGGAGATCGTCGACGCCGATGCGAAGGCGAGTCCCGCACTTGGCGAAGCGTTCATGTTCAATTGCACGCCCTATACCGATTTCGAAGGGATCGGGTCCCG